>SLJY01000136.1 GCA_007134875.1 Desulfobacterales bacterium | reverse complement strand
TTCAATGGAGAAAAGGGCAATGGATGACGAAGGCAGTCCTCATTTACCGAAGGCTGTAGTATTCCGTCAGACAACGTGTTTCCATCCGATCCCGGATTTTGTGATAAGCGGAGAAGACCCGTCACACCGGCAAAATGCGCCGGTATACGTGTTTCTTCCGGCCGGCTCTCTTACATCCCCGTAAGACAATAGCCTCCGGTCCGCCTGTTGCCCGGGCGGACTACCTGATCGCAAGGAGGCAGGGCCGTGAATGAACCCCTCAAGCACCCCATCAATATTTCTGCGTCCGGCATTTCTGCGTCCGGCGGGGACGATTTTCTGAACTACCCGGATGATCAGGCGCTTCGCCGTATGTGCGAAAACGAACATCCCGCTGATCTCGCTGCTGCATTTGCCGAACTGGAGCTGGAAAAAGCCGTTGCGGTTTTTTCGTCTATTACATCGGAATGCTGCGCCGATGTGCTCGTGCACATGGATTACGATTCCCAGCGGGAAATTGCAGCAAGACTACCCGATGACGTTCTTGCACGGGCCATCGCCCGGATGTCCGCCGACGACCGGGTTGATCTCATCCAGTCGATGCCGGATGAGCGGGGGGAGTCCCTTTTGCATCTGCTGGCGAAAAAGGAACGGGAGGATATCCGGAAGCTCAGTGCATACGAGGAGGATACCGCCGGTGCGCTGATGACCAGCGAGTACGCCACGCTTTCTCCCTATCTTACCGCAAGGCAGGCGATCGATAAACTCCGCCTGGAAGCCCCGGACAAGGAAACCATCTACCACGCCTACGTGATCGATTCGGAGCGCCGGCTTATCGGCCAGATTTCACTGCGGGCGCTCATCATGGCCCGACCGAACACCCTGGTCGAGGATATCATGCGCCGCGATCCCATCCGGGTCAATGTTCACGACGACCAGGAGGCGGTGGCCCGTTTAATGGCCCGCTACGACCTGCTGGCAATGCCGGTGACCAACGGAAACGATGCGCTCGTTGGAATTATTACTTTTGACGACGTGCATGACGTCATCGAGGAGGAGGCGACCGAGGACTTCCACCGGATGGGTTCCATCAGCGCCGGCAGCGGGCCGGAGGATCTGGTGGACATCGGTTTGCGGGATGCGGGGCCGTGGCTGCTGATCCGTAAACGCCTGCCCTGGCTGCTGGCCCTGGTTTTCATGAATATTTTTTCCGGCGCGGGGATCGCCTATTACGAGGAAACCATCCAGGGCACGGTGGCCCTGGTTTTTTTCCTTCCGCTTTTGATCGGCAGCGGCGGCAACGCGGGCGCCCAATCCGCCACCCTGATGGTCCGGGCACTGGCCATCGGGGATGTCATGATGAAAGACTGGTTCAGGCTGGTGGGAAAGGAAGTGGCCATCGCCCTTTGTATCGGGGTATGCATGGGCATTGCGGTTTCGTTGATCGGCATTTTCCGGGGCGGTCCGGATGTGGCCTTTATCGTCGCCCTGGCCATGGTTTGCGTGGTATTGTTCGGAAGCCTCTTGGGGATGTCCCTGCCGTTTCTGCTCACGCGTTTCAACATGGATCCGGCTACGGCGAGTGCCCCCCTGGTGACATCCATCGCCGATATCGGCGGCGTGGTGATCTATTTCGGGATCGCCACGTGGTATCTCGGGCTGGCAACGGTAGTGTGAGCTTTTGAGTGTCGGCTACAAGTATAAAAACAGCAGGACGATACCCAGAAGAAGCCGATAGGCGACGAATGGCTGCATCCCGATGCGCCGGATGAACGACAGAAAATAATGAATACAGGCATAGGCGGTAATGCCGGAAATGATGATACCGACCCATACGGCGGACCAGTCGACCGCCTCGCCCATCTGAACCAGGATCCGGGTTTCCCAGAGGCCTGCCAGTGTGATTACGGGAATGGAGAGCAAAAAAGAGAACCGGGCCGCTTCCCGCCGGGAAAAACCTGCCAGCAGTCCGGCTGTTATGGTAATCCCCGAGCGGGACGTGCCGGGGATGAGGGCCACGGCCTGGGCGCAGCCAATGAACAGCACGTCGCGCCAGCGGAGCTGGTCAACGGTTCTTTCGCCTTTTTTCCGCCAGTCCGCCCATCCCAGCAGCAGTCCGAACCCGATGAGCCCGCCCGCGGTTACAACGGGTGATCGGAATCCTTCGGCCACCACGTCCCGCGCCAGAATGCCGGCTATGCCGACGGGAATGGTCCCGAATATGACCGCCCATGCGAGACGCGCGTTGTCGTCCATGGTTCTTTTAAAGACCGATCGCCACCAGGCTGCTGCCATGGCGGAAATATCATCCCGGAAATAGAGGATCACGGCGACAAGGCTTCCCGCGTGGAGACCCACGTCAAAGGCGAGTCCCTGGTCCTCCCATCCTGTAAAAACCGGCACCAGCAGGAGATGCGCCGAACTGGAAACCGGCAGAAATTCCGTCAGTCCCTGAACGATTGCAAGGGTAATGGTCTGGGTTAATGGCATGGGCATGGCATCTCGCTCTTTGGTGTTTTTGTCCGATCGGGTTATGTTTTAATGATGCACCCATAAAAAGTCGCGATCCGACGGCTTTGTAAAAAGCCCGAGATCAAGGCTGGCGCGATTTCGAAAAATGCAGCGTACCCTGGCGTACGTGAAATTCTGAGAAATCGCGCGTAACGCAGATACGGGCTTTTTTCAAAGTCGTCACAATTCCGCACTAAAATATACAGCAAGGCAAGCGATAGCAAGTGTTTCCGTTTCAGCCCCCAGGAAAACCGGCGCATGCATTGCGGCAATAAACCGAATTACCTGTTTAATCAAGAAATCGGGATCGGAATCTCCATCGGGATTGACAGTTCGCCTTCCCCACGGGAAAAAGGATTTAATCCCCGTTTTTCACAAATCGGAGCGGGGCGTGGCTTCGATAAAAAAATCCGATTTCGATTTCGATGAAAATCGGGATCCGGTATCTGTTGACCCTTTGCCCCTGCTTTGATATTAATAGCCGGATACAGGCGACATAACGCCAATATGACGACAAGTCGATGATTCTGACAATTCATACCCTAACAGGAGTGTAACAATGGCAAACGCATTTGAACCAGGCGGCTCCGGCGGCGGGACGGGCGGCGGCCCCCCTCAGCCGTTCCGCCTGGAGGACCTGGATTTTCCCCGGCTAATCCGGATCGTCAAGCTCGCATTCGTGGGTTTGCTGCTGGTGGCCGTATTCATGGGACTCAACTGGGCCCGTCTTTTCTACACCGACTGGTTGTGGTTTTCCGGCGTTGGCCACGAGCAGGTGATATTCGTCCGGGTGACCACCCAGATCTGGCTCTACCTGCTGGCGCTCGCGGTTTTCGTGGCGCTCGCCGCGCCCAACCTCTACGTCGCCTACCGCAACATCGAACCCTACCAATGGCGGCCCGGCAAGGAGCTTTCGCCCGCCCGCTATCAACTTGCCCGCCGTTTTATGCTGTGGGTGGGCTTACTGGCCCTGGTGCTTGGCGCAATATATCTGGCAAGCCACCCTTCCGGGCGGTGGGAGTCGTTTCTCCGCTTTTTCAGCGGCGTCGCCTTTGGTGAAGCCGACCCGATTTTCGGCAGGGACATTTCCTTTTTTGTCTACTCCCTGCCGGTCCTCGAGTTCGTCCGTACCTGGCTGCTGGGTTCGGTGGTGGTAATTTTGCTCTTCGTGGCCGGCTTTTATTTCGTTGCCAGCAACCTTCGGGGCGAGGTGTTCGTATTCGAGGGTAAGGTCCGCAGCCACATCCTGGCGCTGGGCGCCCTGATTTTTCTGGTGATCGCGGCAGGGCACTGGCTGGGCCGCTATGAGCTCCTGTTCTCGCGGACCGGCGCGGTATACGGGGTCGGTTTCACGGATTATAACGTGCTGCTGCCCGCCCGGACGATTCTTACCTTCGTTGCCATTGGCGCTGCCGGCGTTTTGCTTGCAGCGATGCGCTCCCGGGGGTATCGGCTCCTCTACGTGGGTATCGGCGGGTGGCTGGTACTCAATTTCCTTGGCAGCGGTGTGTTGCCTGGCGTGGTCCAGCGCCTCCAGGTGGAGCCCAGCGAACTGGCCCGGGAAAGGGACTTCATTGCAGACAACATCGAGTTTACCCGCAAGGCCTACGGACTGGGCGACATGGCCTCAAGGTCACATCCCGCCCTTGGCGAGGTCACGCCCGATACCGTGGCGGAAAACGACGGAACCATCCGAAACCTGCGTTTCTGGGACGAAGCCCCCTTGCTCCAGAGTTACAACCAGATTCAGTTTTTCCGGTTGTACTACGATTTTTTGAACGTTCAGACGGACCGGTATACCGTGGACGGACAGCTCCGACAGGTCATGCTCGGAACGCGGGAGCTTTCCTCCGAGAAGCTGCCGTCCGAGGCCCAGCGCTGGGTCAACCGGCATCTCCAGTTCACCCATGGCTACGGGGTGGCCATGAGCCCGGTCACCGAGGTTGCCGAGGGCGGGCGTCCCAACTTCTTCATCCAGGACCTTCCGCCTTCGGGGAAGATCGGACTGGAACGGCCGGAAATTTACTACGGCCTCAAGAGCCTGCCCTTTGCTATCGTCAACAGCCGGATGGAGGAATTCAATTATCCCGGGCCGGACGGTCCGGTCTATACCCATTACGAGGGGGAAGGGGGCGTGCCGCTCAGCTCCATGCTCCGCAGAATCCTGTACGCATGGCAGTTCCGGGATCTCAATATCTTGATTTCAGGAGAGATCCATTCGGATAGCCGGATTCAGTACCGCCGGACGGTTCCGGAGCGGTTTACCAGCATCACGCCGTTTCTCAAGCGAGACGAGGAGGCCTACACGGTGGTGGCTGACGGCCGGCTTTTTTTCATCCAGGATGCATACACCACGACCACTCGGTATCCGTACTCCACGCCGTGGCAGCAACAATTCAACTACATGCGAAACAGCGTAAAGGCGGTCGTCGATACCTACAACGGCAATATCGACTATTACGTGTTTGACGATACCTGCCCCATCATCCGGACATACATGGAAATCTTCCCGGAACTGTTCAAGTCTGCGGAAGAGATGCCCGACTACCTCCGGAATCATGTCCGGTATCCCATGGATCTCTTCACGGTCCAGTCACGCATGCTGCTTCAATACCACATGACCGATCCGGTCGTGTTCTACAATCGGGAGGACCAGTGGTCGGTGCCGCAGCAGTCGGCTTTTGGCAGGGCGGATGTGCTTCGTCCCTACTATATCGTTGCACGGCTTCCCGGTGAGGAAAAGGAGGAGTTTCTCCTGATTCAGCCCTTTACGCCGGACCGTCGACACAATCTTGTGGGCTGGATGGCCGCGCGCAGCGACGGTGAGCATTACGGAGAGAAGATTCTGTTCCGGTTCCCCTCCGGGCGGCACGTGGACGGCCCGCGGCAGGTGGAAGCCCGGATCGACAATGATGCGGTCATCTCAGAGCAGTTCACCCTCTGGGGGCAGGTCGGCTCCGAGGTGATGCAGGGGAACATCCTGGTCATCCCCATCGGGGACAGCCTGCTTTACGCGGAACCGGTTTTCCTGAAACCGGAAGCGTTGGATTTTCCGGAATTGCGCCGCATTATCCTTGCGGACAGCCGGCGTGTGGTGATGCATCCGACGCTTGATGCCTCTGTGGACGCGCTGGTGGGCAAAAGGCCAACCGTCGCCCCGGTGGTTGAAAACGACGAGGAACTGGAAGACTACGAGGACATGGTCGATCCCGCCGAGCCCGGTATACCCGGGGAGGGATTGGATGCCATCCGCCAGGGGCTCCAGGATGCGATTGATCAACTGCAGAAGGTTGTCGATCAGGTCAGGGACATGGATCGGTAGCCGGGGGTTACTCAGCCGGGGGCGGCGGTTCGACACGCTGCCCCCGGCTTCCCTTTAGCTCAGGGTTTTTCTGCGCCTTTCCAATGTTTTCTGATCGTTTCGATCTGTTCGTCTTTTTCCTCCCATATGCCGTTGATCCAGTCCTGGAAGTCCCTTTTAAAGACGTCGTCTGTTTCGTAATTTTTCCCGGCAAACCGGGAGGGAATCGGACGGGTCCGGACGTGAACAACAGCGTCGGGAATCTTCCCCTTGAGAAAGGCCCAGAAGGGGACGGGGGGATTGTTTTCGGGATAGACGATGGTGACGTCGATGATTTTGGTCAACTGTTCGCCCATTCCGGACAAAACGATTCCGATTCCGCCGGCCCGGGGCCTCAGAAGGTGGCGGAAGGGGGACTGCTGTTTTTCGTGTTTTTTGGGCTCAAAGCGGGTCCCCTCCAGGAAGTTGATCACCGATATGGGGGAATACTTGAATTTTTGGCAGTATCGGCGGGTTGTCTCGATATCCTTTCCCTTTTGTTCGGGGTGCTTTTCCAGGTATTCTTTCGAATAGCGCATCATGAAGGGGAAATCGAGCGCCCACCAGGCGATTCCCAGTAAGGGGACCCGTATCAGCCCCCTTTTGAGAAAAAATTTCAGAAAAGGAATGCGCCGGTTGAAAACATGCTGAAGGATCAGGATGTCCGCCCAGGACTGGTGGTTGCTGATGACCAGGTAGGACTCGCGGGTGGACAGGTTTATAAATCCCTCCCCTTCTTTAAACGAAACCGTGATGGTCATGTTCTGGGTAATTCGGAGAATTATGGAATTGAGGGTGATCCATGCGGTCCCTAAGCGCATGAGGATCACGGTGAGGTAGTTGCGCGTGGCTTCATGAAAGACGGTGATCTTGAGCAGGATAAAGGGCGTCATCGTGACAAAGCATCCGATGGTGTTGATGATATAAAGCAGCAGCGCGACAGCGCCTCGGACGGGTCCGGGAAGAAAACGCAGCATGGCAATGGCTCCGGCGTAGTGGTTTCTATGGGTTCGGGCACTAAGTATGATTGTACATTGTCCTTGCATTTTTATACGGTTTAAACGGTTTATTCAACCCATACCGGATGATTTTTTCAGTTTGCAGGCGGGGTATCATGGAAGACGATCAAACAATCTATCAGGCGCTTCGCAGGCATCTACACCGTATGCCCGTGGGATATCCCGCCACCCGCTCAGGCGTGGAAATCCGTATCCTGAAGCGGATTTTCACACCGCGCCAGGCCGCACTGGCCCTTTTTCTGACCCATGAGTTCGAGAGCGCCGAAGTGGTTTTTCAACGGGTGGAGCGATCCCGGCCGGGATGGACCGATCGGAAGGAATGCAGCCTGCTCCTGGAAAAAATGGCTGAAAATGGCGCGGTTTTTTGCAGGGTCAAGGAAGGGCGCAGTCATTTCGCCCTGTTTCCCTTTGTCATCGGCATGTTTGAATTTCAGCTTCAGCGCATGACCCCGGGCCTCTACGAGGATACCGCCCGCTACTTCCGGGAAGGCTACGCATTGGAATACCTTTCCACCAGCGTTCCGCAGATGCGCGTCATCCCTGTGGAAACCGCCGTGGATGAAACCCTGCATATCGCGACGTACGACGAGGTGAGACGCCTCGTGTATGACGCGGGGGACCGGATCGGGGTGGCCGAATGCGTATGCCGCAAAGGAAAGGATCTGACCGATAAACCCTGCCGGGCCACAAATCGCAGAAGCCTTTGCTTTGGCCTTCGGGATTATTTCGATGCCGGCATTCGCTTCGGGTGGCTCAGAAAGGTAGACCGGAAAGAGGCTTTAACCATCCTGGAGCAATCCGAAAGGGAAGGCCTTGTGCTTCAGTCGACCAATGAGCAGGACCCGCAAGCCATTTGCGCCTGCTGCGGGTGCTGTTGCGGTATACTTGCCACGCTCCGCCAGGTTCCGAACCGTGCGGCTTACGTAGCTGGCAATTTTTATGCCGCAGCGGACCCGGCCCTGTGCGTCGGATGCGGTAAATGCGAATCCCGCTGCCACGTGAACGCCGTATCCGTAACGGATGGCAGGGCGGAGGTCCGGCCGGGAGACTGCATCGGGTGCGGCGTTTGCGTACCGGCTTGCAAAAAAGGAGCCATGAGCCTTTCACAGAGGCCCGGGCAGCACGTTCCGCCCCGTGACACGGAGGCACTCTATGCTGTCATCGGCCGGAGCAGGCACCCTTTGTCGAAGATGAAAACCGTCTCCCGGCTGGGATGGGACTGGCTGGACCAAAAGGTAAGGGGAAAGAAAGGATACAAATGGCCAGGATCGTAGTGGTGGGCAGCGGCATCGGCGGAATGGCCTCTGCTGCGCTTTTTGCCAGGGCCGGATACCGCGTGACCGTGCTGGAGGCCAATGAGGACTATATCGGGGGGCACGGCCGGTGCCTGCGGGTCGGAAACATGCGGTTTTCCATGGGGCCGCAGTACGTGTGGGAATTCGGCGACGGGGAGACGGGAGGTCGGTTCCTCGAATACCTTGGCATCCATGATGTATGCCCGTTTCTGCCAATGGAGGAAGACGGGTTCGAACGGTTGTTCGTTGGCGACAGAAAAAAGGGCGGGAACTGGTATTTCATTGATTTTTCGGTCCCCATGGGCCTTGCTCGCTTCGGCGAAAGCCTGAAACGGATGTTTCCCGAAGAGGCGGAGGCCATCGATTTCCTTTTTAACGACATGATCGCCGTATACGACGTGTATAAGGCGTTTTTCAGGAAAAATGCCGTCAACGAAAGCCGCCTGCTCAATACCACCCGGTTTCTTCTGACCGGAAAAATTTCTTCGGCAATGAAAGTCCGGCTGGGCAGGACGATTTACATGAGCGTAAAGGAGCTTTTCGACCGCCACGGCATCAGCCCTGTTGCCCGGCGGATTCTCTACGGCCACGGCGGCATATTCGCGGAAAGCGAATCGGACATGTCGGCCGTGGCCTATATTGTCGGTACCGGAAACTACCATGCCGGGGCCCGGTACCCTCAAAAGGGATTCCATCATTTTTTCAGCTCCCTTGCCGGAGTCATCGAAGAAGCAGGTGGGAGCGTGCACAGAGGGAAACGGGTGATCCGCCTTGAAACCGGCGGGGGACGGGTGTCGCGGGCCGTGTGCACGGACGGATCAAGCTACACGTGCGATTTCTTGTTTTCCGATTTGTCTCCCCGCCTGACATACGCGTTGATAGACGATTCCGAAGAGTCGTTCGATTACGCGCCTTCCCACGCGGTTGGCGCCTGCTGCATCGTCATCGCCGGCGGCCTGGCGTCTGTCCGGGAAATGAGAGGCAAAAACTACTGGTGGCAGGACGGCGTCGAGATCGAATACCGTGCCCCGGACGTCACCCGCCCCCCGCGCATGCTGTTTATCAATTCGCCCACCGCTAACGGCTTCGGCGGGGAGCCGGAAACCGCCGATGATTCGCTGGCGGTCTTTTTCCCCGGCAATTATTCGCAGGAACTGGCCGTCCACCGACAGGGACCGGATGCGTTTTTTTCATTCAAGACGCAGCTTGCAAAACAGATAATCGATATTCTGGACCGGAATGTGTTTCCCGGCATTTCCGGCCGCATCGCCTTTTCGGAAATCGTTTCGGCCGTGGACACGGAAGCTCAAATCCTTGCCGAGCGCGCCGGCGCCTATGGCCGCCGGCTCAGCGTGGATGAAATCCTGAAGGGCGGGATCCGGGAAAAAAGACGTCCTGAAAATCTTCACAACGTGTCGGCTGCCGCCAACTCCCCGGGGGTTGCCGCCGGCATCTATACCGCCAAATTGCTTTTTGCGGACTTGACAAAGAAGAATTTTTAATGAAATAATAGATTACTAACTCGTAAAAAGTCGCGACCCGACGGCTTTGTGTAAGTTTCGGGACTGAGGCCTGCGCGATTTCGAAGAATGCAGCGTATGTGGTGTACGTGAAATTCTGAGAAATTGCGCGGAACAAAGGTATTGTACTTTTACGAAACTGTCAGCGGTTTTCTTCTAAACGCCTGTCCGTACTATGAAACCCATTAAAATTCTTTCAATTTGACATTTGATGTTTGTCGTAGCATTATACCTTGATTTGTAAAAAAAATATCAATCCGTTTATTGCATGACGGTGATTCAGAAATGAAGTATCCCGAAAAAACCAGCAAAGCGTTTCCGCCTGCGATAAGCAGCGGAGAAGAATACCTTTTGGAAAATCAAATAAACGGAAATAAGGCGGATGATAGCGTCGCCATAATCAACAGGCTCCAGGAAAGCGAAGAAAATTTTCGGGCCCTTGCCGAGGCCTGCCCCTACGGGATTCTGATTTACCGGAATGAGTACTGGGTCTATGTGAATCCGGCGGGTCAGGATATCACCGGCTATTCCGCCGAAGAGCTGTTCAGGATGAAATTCTGGGAGATCGTGGACCCCGAACACCGGGAGATCGCCCGGGACCGGGGGCTCCGGCGTGAGGCCGGAGAGTATGTGATTCCTTCCTATGATCTGAAGATCCGGACCAAAAACGGCCATGCCCGCTGGATCAGTCTAACCGCCACCACCTGTACGTTCAACGGGAAAACCGCGGGGATGCTCATCGCCGCAGATATCACAAAAGAACGGGAGCGGCGCGAAGAGCTATGGGAAAGCGAACAAAAATACCGGACCATTATCAACAATATCGAAGAGGGGTATTACGAGATCGATCTTGCCGGCAGCCTCACCTTCTTCAACGAGCCCCTCTGCCGGATTGTCGGACGCCCCGCGCAGGAGCTCCACGGGCTCAATTACAGGGAATATACCAGCGAAGAAAACGCCAGCAGGCTCTACAGCATCTTTCGCGAAATCTATGAAACCGGCAGACCGGCACGGTCCATCGACCTGGGGTTCTACAGGCCGGACGGAGAGCGCCGTCACGTGGAGATTTCGGCAGTCCTCATCAAAAATCGATCGGGAGAGCGCTCGGGATTCAGGGGCCTGGTGCAGGACATCACCGACCGGAAGCAGGCGGAAGAGGAGAAGGCAAAGCTCGAAGCGCAGCTGATGCATGCCCACAAGATGGAGGCCGTAGGCACCCTGGCAGGCGGCATTGCCCATGATTTCAACAATATCCTGCAGGCCATCAACGGGTATGCCCAGATCCTGCTGATGAACAAAAAACCGGATGATCCCGATTACGAAAGGCTGATACATCTTGAAAAGGCCGGGGAGCGGGCGTCAGGGCTGATTCAGCAGCTGCTCACTTTCAGCCGGAAAGTGGAAGGGGAGCATCGGCCGATAAGTTTGAACGAGGAAATCCGGTCGGTGAAAAAGCTTCTGGAGAAGACCCTTCCGAAAATGATCAATATTCGTCTCGAGCTGGAAAGCGGTTTGTGGTCTGTAAAGGCCGACCCGATGCACATGGAGCAGATACTGCTCAACCTTGCCTGCAACGCGGCCGACGCCATGCCGGACGGCGGCCGGCTGACCATCGGGACGAAAAGCGTGGTGCTCGATGAAGAATACTGCATCTGGCATCTTGATGCGACCCCGGGCCAATATGTCCTCATGACGGTGTCCGACACCGGCGCGGGAATGGATGCCGAAACGCTGAAGCATATCTTCGATCCCTTTTACACCACCAAGGAGGCGGGCAAAGGAACCGGGCTTGGGCTCGCATCGGTATACGGAATCGTGAAGGGTCATGGCGGGCGGATCCTGTGCTACAGTGAACCGGGGCAGGGGGCCGTTTTCCGAATATACCTCCCGGCCACCCACAACACCATGGAAGCAGTCGCCGAAAAGAAAAGCGCACCAAACGCACCCGCTACCGGCGGAAACGAATGCATCCTGGTGGTTGACGACGAACCGACGGTCCGGGAAATGGCCACGGAGATGCTCGGCCATTTCGGGTACCGGATTTTCGGGGCCGAAAGCGGGGAGCATGCCATCGAGGTGTTTCGTGACAATCCGGAAGCCATCGACCTGGTGATCCTTGATCTTAACATGCCTGGAATGGGCGGTTTCAAGTGCCTGCAGGAGCTTCTTGCCATCCGCCCGGAAATCAAGGTGTTGATAGCAAGCGGATATGCCACGGACCAGCATGCCCGCCAGGCGCTTTCCGCCGGGGCGGTCTCCTTTATCGGAAAGCCGTATCACCTGCGCGAGATGGCGCAGAAGGTCAGGGGCGCCCTGGATAGTCCGGATGGCACGGCTCCCCATTGAATTTCAAACAGGGTTTATCGAAAACGTGGCCATATTGCGCAAAAAGGCGGAGAGGGCGAAACAGCCCGGGCCTCAGAAATATCTCTACCAGAAAAAGTACCGGTTTTTCGCCCAGGTATCGGACAGCCTTAAGGATGCAGCCATACAGGAGATCCGGCAGGCAGGTGCCGCGGATATATCACCCTCTTTCAGGGGCATCTATTTCACGGCATCCAAAGACGTGCTCTACCGGATCAACTACACATCACGGCTTGTCTCCAGGGTGCTTGCCCCCCTTGCGACCTTCGAGTGCTTCAACACGGATGCCTTGTATAAGCAGGCAAGGGAAATCGACTGGGCCGGCCTTTTCGATCCCGATTACACCTTTGCCGTGTTTGCCAACGTGGTGAAAAGCCGGATCAACCATTCCAAATTTGCAGCCCTTCGCGTAAAAGACGGCATCGTCGATCATTTTCTGGAGCATGCGGGCAAGCGGCCGAACGTTGCACCGGTGGATCCGGATATCGACATCAATCTCCACATTGCCAAAAATGTGGTGACGCTCTCTTTGGATATATCCGGCGGCGCACTGCACCGGCGGGGATACCGGGAGGAATCGGTGCCTGCTCCCATCCAGGAGACAGCTGCAGCGGGCATTCTGATGATGACCGGCTGGACCGGCAAAACCCCGCTCTATGACCCCATGTGTGGCTCGGGAACGCTTCTTTGCGAGGCATTGATGCGATACTGCCGGATTCCCGCGGGGGTATTCAGAAAGCGTTTCGGCTTCGAATTGATGCCGGATTTCGATCCCGAAATCTGGAAACAGGTCAAGGCCGAATCGGATGCCGGAATCCGGGATCTGCCGCATGGGCTGATCGGTGGAGGCGACATATCGGAAAAGGCGGTTCGTTCGGCCCGGGCCAACCTGATGGGGATCCATCACGGCAGCCGTGTCGACATCCGGTGCGCCGATTTCAGGGACTTGCCGGAGCTTTCCGGAAAGGTGATCGTGACGAACCCGCCCTACGGCATACGGCTGGGCGGGGGTATGGACATGGACGGTTTTTACCGGGGGCTGGGGGAATTCCTGCGGACCCGGTGTAAAGGATCGACCGCCTACATCTATTTTGGCGATCCCCAATACATTGCCCGCATCAGCCTGAAGCCGGCCTGGAAGAAACCCCTCAAGTCGGGAGGACTTGACGGGCGGCTGGTGAAGTATCAGATCCGATGATTTGACGACTTCCATGGAAACCGGATTGATCTGTGTCAATCTGTGTGATCCGTTATTTTTGGGCTTTACAGGCGGATCAGTTTGCGATCTGCATTCCCTCCTGGATCAGCTTGTCCGCGTTATCCAGAACGCGGTGCGCTTCCTGCCAGTTGTGAAAGCCGCTTGAGTTTTCAACCCAGATAAAATCCCAGTAGAACTGGGCTTCACGCTGGATCTCCCGGACTTTTTCCAGGTCCTCATCGGACATGTCACCGTTTCCGATTTTTTCCCCAACGGCCTTGATGAAATCAGCCAGATCCCGGCCGATGCGGTTTTGCTTTTCATAGACTTTTCCCTGGACCGATTCCGCTTTGCTGACGGTTTCCTCGGCGCCCCAGTTGCCATGGCAGCGCAGGCAGGATTCCTCCACATGGGTCAGCGGACTTGTCCATGTGTGGGAACTGTATTGTTTTCCGTCATCGTCTTCCATTTGGGGCATGTGGCAGTCCGTGCATCCAAGGCCCAGTCGGGAATGGATGTTTCGATTATTGCCTTCATGGTAGAGTTCGTATTCCGGATGCTGGATCTTGGCAACCAGGGCGCCGGTTATCTCGTGCTCCCATTCATCCGAACGCCTGTCCATGTTGTAGTGCTCGAGTTGGTCTTCCACGGTAAGCCCTGTACTCCAGGGCAGGGTCGGCTTTCTGGTTTCCTCGTGGAAGTAATAGTTGACATGGCACTGGGCGCAGGTCAGATCGTCGCGGCCCTCAGGGTCGATATGCCTGAAGCTGTCATGGGCAAGCGCCTCGAACACGTAATCCCGTTGGACTTTTACCGATGCATCTTGGTGATCGTGGCAGTCCAGGCAACCGACGGTGTTTTCGCCCACAACATCCGCGAAGGATTTGCCGTAGAAATCATCGCCGTGCTCATTGATTCCCACCACCACGTCGGTACTCTTGCAGGACATGCAGGAGGCCGGCCGCTGGTCCCAGTCCGGGAGCCGTTCGGTATCGATGACGTCCGTCAGGGCGTATATGTGTCCTCTGGAGCGGTAATACCCCTTTGAAAAGGGGAACCCGGCGTAATTGGTCCGGAGAAAGGGATAGAGCTCCAGGTAGTTGATTTTTTCGATCTCCATTCCTTCCGCTTCCTGCCGTCCGCCCCCGCCGTAGGTGGTCATGCGCATTTCCTCGGTGGCTTCCCAATACTCAACGTATATCGGGAACCAGGGGGCCCATGCTTCCGAGTCGGCGGCTTCCTTCAAGGTGTCGAACCCCGGAAATTCATCGGCCGGATCGGCGTCAGCCGTTTCGGCCGGTGCCGCGGCTTCCGGTTCCGGTGCGGGCTCTTCCTGCGGCGCCTCTCCCTGGCAGGCAAAAAACATTACCAGTGCGAAAAATACGGCCATCATCAATAAAACTAGTTTTTTCACGACAACCTCCCGGAAAACGTTTGATGGGTTTTTATGATGTATTTTAAACGGGTAGTATAATCGTTTTCCACCCCGCCTGCAACCGGCGTAAAGCAATCTGGATCGGTATTTCCTGTGTAACGCGGGGGGAAAATTAAATTTTTTGGGAAAGAAAACACAGGATGCGCTACCTTCGTCAGCACATCCTATGCGGCTTTTTACAAAGCCGTCAGATCGCGACTTTTTACGAGTGCATCACTATTTAAGGCTTTATAAAAACAATATCCGTGGAAGGCATGCGGCACGGGAAACGGGAGCGATTTTATGACGCCTTACCGGTCGGGAGGATCTGGACGAACTGCTCCCGGATCAGGTGGGCGTTGGCAAAGGGCGGGCAGGCGATGATCAGAAAGCATTCCGTCTTGTCGGGCATGAAAAAATGATGCACGAGGATCAGCGAATCGTCGGCGTTGATGGTGACGGTTTCCGGGGGTTTTCCCTTGTAATTTTCGGATGCCTCTTGGGCTCCCTGGAAAAAAGCCGTCAACTCCGTCACGAGCAGAACCAGGTTGACGGAGTAGTCCGATTGGTCTCCGGCGATGATTTCCGCTTCCCGGTTGGCGATGGCAATGGCCTTGCAGGAGGTTATCTTCTTCACTTTCAGGATGATATCCCGAAACGGGTTTTCGGACGGCCCCGGCGCGGCTTGGGGTTGGGGCGTTGCCTTTACACTACCGGCGGCTGCTTCCGGGGTTTTCTTTCGGTTGTTTTTTGCGCCGCCCTTGTTCGCTGCAGCGGTAGGCATTTTCGGGGCGGCGGTCTTCTTGTCAGCCGGTTTTTTCCCTTTCGGCGGTTTTGGCGTATTCGTTTCTTTCGGAACCATTTCTTCCAGGTCTTCTTCAAGAAAGATATCGTCTATCTCGATGATATCTTCGATTTCCTTTTCAAATTCCCGGTCCAGCGCGCTTTCCGAATCCGTGGTCTGCGTATTCGGGCGCTTCGGTTTTTGGTCTTCTGTTTCGAGCATTTTTTCTGTGGATTGGGGGATATCCTCTTGGGGATTTATTGCTGCGCCCTGCTTTTGGTCATTTTCCGTTTTCGTCTCCCGCTTGATCCAGGAAAAGCCGGCCATGTCATTGAGACGGGTTTTGACCCGCTTCCGGGTACGGTGTCTCGGCAAATCGGAGAGTTCGATGGAGATTTTGTTCCATTTGGCGATTTCCATGGCCGCTTCTTCCCCGCTCATGTTTTTCATGTGCGCATCCAGCAAAACGCCGTCCCTGAAATACAGGTAGCCGTTTCCCTTGTCCGCGGCAGTGACTTTCATCCGGCAGGTTTTCTGGTATAATTCCATCAGGGGAAGAAGGCTCATCATGGTCATCCCCTTGAAATGGCTTCCCTCATCCCGCAGGTTGAGTCCTACGAAAATTGCGGATACAAGGGCCCCGGTTTCAAACGGTTTTTCCAGGTGATAGAGAAACGACTGCTGGGACAGGCGTTTCCCGAACCAGGGTTTCCCCCAGTCTGTCATGATGATGCAGGGGGTGTTGGGGCAGTTATTGGTCATGTAGGCAAGCAGGTCGAGGCTGTCCAGATTCGGCGTTTCAACATCCGTGACGAATACTGAAATTTTTTGTGTTTCCAGTATCGATATGGCTTCATCGCCTGTCGTGGCGGTGAGGATCTCGAACTGATGCACTTTTTGAAGGCCGGATACAAGCGATTGCAAAAAGCTCCGGTCGCTGTCAACGATCAGAATTTTATCCATGTTGCGTGCACCTCGTTTCGGGACTCCATACCGGCACTATCGCGGAATGCCCCAAATTGATTTTCAAGAGTGTTTGTTTTTATTAGTGAATCTTTTTCTGCATGTCAATACAATTCCGATTTTTTATCCAAATCCAAATCGAAATCGGGTCGAAATCCCGCCGCCTTTCCCCCGAATCTGCACATGCTTTTATCCCCGTTTTTGTCTGAGCTGAGCTCGTGCCTGAACGAAAACCCTCTTTTTCGCCAATCTCTGTGTCCGGCTCAAATTTTGATGCCATTGTAAAAAGTCTCGATCTGACGGCTTCGTAAAAAGTTCAAGATCAAGCCTTGTGTGATTTCATAGAATACAGAGTGATTAGCATACATGAAGTTCTGAGAAATCGCGCGTAACGCAGATATTGGACTTTTGCGAAGCCGTCAAAATTGGAACCGTTTAGTTGATTCGGGTAGTATCTGCTATGGCCTCGAACCGGCTTTCACATTCAACAAAGGCATCCGCGATCACCGGATCGAAAAGCGCCTCCCTTTCCTCCAGGATCAGCGTTTTTGCGAATTCGTGAGAAAAAGCCGGCTTGTAAACCCTTTCAGAGACCAGGGCGTCATATACGTCGGCAAGGGTGACGATCCGCGCTGCAAGCGGGATATCCTCGCATGCGAGGCCATCGGGGTAGCCGGAACCGTCCCATCGCTCGTGGTGGCTTCTGGCAATCTCGGCCGACATTTTCAGATAGTCGGCCCGGGGTTTCTGGGTAAGGGCGCTTTGCAGGGTTTCGTACCCGATCACCGTGTGGGTCTTGATGATGTCAAATTCGGTTTTGTTCAATGGCGCCGGCTTGAGCAGAATGTAGTCGGGGATGCCCACTTTGCCGATATCATGGAGGGGGCACGTGGCGATCAGGGTGTCGATGAAGCGGCGGGTGAGGATTTCCGGGTAGAGACCGTTTTGCATCAGAAAGTCGGACAGGATTCTGCAGTAGAACTGCATGCGTTCCAGGTGAAGCCCGGTTTCCATGTTCCGGGTTTCGGCTAGCCGTGCCATGGAAAAGATCACGAGGTCCTTTTCATTCAGACTGAAGATGCGTTCGCTCGCCTTGAGCCGGACGGCAAGCTCATCGCGGTTGACCGGCTTGGTGATGTAGTCGTCCACCCCCGAGTCGAATCCGTGGATTAAATCGGCCGAATTCTCCCGTGCGGTGATCATGATGATGTAGGTATAGTCCTCCATTTCCTGTTCCCGGATCTTCCGGCACAGGTCAATGCCGTTCATGAGGGGCATGTTCCAGTCCGTCAATACGATCCTGGGACGGTGCTTCCGCCACAGCTTATAGGCTTCAAGGCCGTTTACGGCGGTAATGGGGTCATACCCCATGCTCCGGATATAGGCGGCCAGCAGCCTGCTGCTGACCGGTTCATCTTCCGCGATAAGTACCTTCATATCCCTCGCAAAGCATGTTGGGGTGGAGGCCGGTTTTTCATGCATTTGCCGGAAGCGTTCCGGCCGGCCGCCACAGAAGGCCTCGGTTATGAAGGCCGGGGGCCGGAAAGAAAAAAGACTTCCGAATATGTAAAACTTTACGTCCGATGATGGGCATAAGTCAACAAAATGTTGGCGTCTTCGTAAAAAGTACAATGTCCCCGTCTGCGCGCGATCATGAGGAATTTGAGGCACACCGGGTATGCAGCAATCGTAAACGGTCGCGATCCGACGACTTTTAAAATAAAGGAACACAGGATGTGCTGACGAAGGATGCGCATCATAAACGACACTCTTTTGAGGACTTTGCGGCGGCGCTTAAACGATGCGCTTGCTTCGTCAGCACATCCTATGGCGTCAGTCTTCGTGAAGGTGGCCTTTCAGGATGCGACGAAAGCGATGGGTGCTTTTATGGTAGATCCGGCGGAAACGAATCCGGAGCATTTCACGCCCTTTGACCATTGCTGGTTCAATATCGTCGGTCTTGATCTGGACGCTCCCCCGGAGCATATCCCTGAGGGTTTCCCAGGTGCTTTTTGTAAGCACGTGGATCACGTACTTTTTTCTTGACTCCCCGTACTCCCCGGCCCTGGGGATGCCGTCGAGAAACGCCCGACCGATGCGTCTGGCATACTCGTCCTCGTCGAGGCCGAATTCCCGGACGAATACGGCGGCGCGCAGGTATCGGTTGAAAAAATAGCCGGCGTCGAGGTCGAATCCGATCTGCAGGGTGTCTTTCAGGTCTTCAATATCCGTGCTTGGCGTGACGAATTTCATCCTGCGGCGTCCGGGTGTGTCTTTTAGAACGGTGCCTTCACGCCCCCGGTGGTTGAGTTCCCGGAGCGTCTGATAGAGGCCGTCCGTTTCGACCCGGCTGTACTTACCGAGAACCCTGACCCCGGGAAGATCGTGGCCGTTGAGGATCTCGTAGCGTTTTTCGGGAGCAAGAAACGTCTGGTCCGGCGCCGTGATTTCAAAGATGAAAAAATGGGCACCCTCCGGCAGATCCGGATCCCGCTGCCAATTGTATGGATTGTCACCGCAGACTTCGCCGCAAAGGGTATATTCCGGATAGTCGCTGAAAAAGGCTCCCAGGTTCAGGTCCTCTTCCCAGATCCGGGCCCATTCCGTGGTAAAGGGGCAGATAAATCCGCCCCGGGTTGCGCCGAACAATTGTCCGTTATGGCTGAATATCCGGGCGTTGTACCCGTCCAGTTTTTCCTCGGCCCAGAAGCATTCATTGCCGAACAGGCGGGTAATGCCTTCCCCGAGCCGGTAGGACCTCTTGATTGTCGGAAACCCGGGAACTTTTCGGGTTATGTTGCTATCACCGCCCCGGAAATACAAGGTGCCCCGGAGGTCTTCCCGGTTTCTGCGGCTTCTGGCGTATTGGTGCTGCCCAAATTCCATTTCCTGTATATCCGGTGCCTTTTCCGTCATAGTGTCTCACCCTTCCGTCCCGGTAATTGCGTTGCAGTAGTCGGTGAACTCTTCGGCAGAAAAAACTTCGATGCCAAGCGATCCTGCCATGTTGGCGATTCCCTGATCGGAGGTGAGAATGACGCCCCCGATCTCTTTGGCCATTAAAACCACCTCCAGGTCCTCCACCGAGTCGACGATGCCGCTGCGCATTGCCTCCCGGTAGTGCTGGCGGACCCAGCGTACGTTTTCTGGCAGATCCTCAGCCTTGATGGCTTTTTCGGCAATGTGCAGTCCCTTGTTGACCCGGAGGCGAAGCTCCCGGACAAAGGTATGGAAAATGGCCGCAGGGACCTGGATGTTGTACAGGTCCGGCGCCCGGACAATCGCCTGGGCGCGCAGTACCTTCAGTACGCCGGAGTCCACGAAGTTGGACAACTCCCTGAATACCGACAGCGGAAGATAGATTTCCAGGCAATATTGCCGGGACATTTCCAGAAACGTCGTGAGCGCTTCTCCGGCCGACCCGCCCAGATTTCTTCTCGTTTCCGGGTTCACAAACAGGCTTGTATCAATAATGATACGCGAGCGGGGAAACGCCGGTGGAGCGCCCGGCACTTCATTTTCCGTCATGGAGCCTCCCTGGGAAAACGTTTTCGGGTCCGATGAAATCGTGTATTGAAAAATGTAAGCATTATCCAGCTGTTGTAAATACGCAACATCAAAAGGGCGTTTCGGGGCTACGGGAAAGACCGGGGTATGCGGCGGTTACGCTTGCGAATCCAACGGGTCGCCTTAGATTCGGCGCGGGTGATTAACAGTTCGTTGTCCGGCCTGCAGGACGGGATATAAACGGCGTCCCGGTTGCGATGGTAGTATATGAGGATTCGAATACGGCTGCGGGTTTGCATCAGGGATGCCTTTTTGCAAAAGAAATCCTTTGCAATCCGGACGATGCACAGGTCAAGACTTGTTTGAAGCCATACAGTCACCACGGGTTCCCCGCATCCGGCAATGTAGTCATTGATCTTCGGGTTAAGCCCTGTGTGCTCGAACACTTTTTTCCGGATGAAGTGCGCCATCACGGTGGCATCGATGCTTCGCATCGGGGGGGCGAATCCGAAATGCTCCCGGATGTAAGTGGTTTTCCCGGATCCCGGCGGGCCGATGACATTGTATATCAAAATGGTTTATCTCCGGCGCTTATTAGAACGATCTCATAATTGTTTTTCGGCCCAATATCTTTGTTGCCGTCTTATTTCAAATCCTCGAGATACGCCAGTATGTCTGCGATTTGAAATAAGACGCCGCCGCGATCTTGAACCGAAATCCGAATTTTGAGATGGGTTCTATCGTTCGGCCAGCGCCTTACGGATCGTGGCCGCCAGTTCCTTCATGGAAAACGGTTTGTGGATGAATGCCAGGTCCTTGTCGACCTCTCCGCGGTTGCCGATCACGTCCGCCGTGTAGCCGGACATGAAAAGCACCTTGATCCCCGGGTGGGTTTCCTTAATCAGGCCCGCAAGTTCCCGGCCGTTCATGGCCGGCATGATGACATCGGTAATGAGCAGGTCGATGGCGCCGCTGTGGCCTGCGGCAATTTTTCTGGCCTCTTCGGCCCGGTTGGCGCACAAAACGGTGTAGCCCATTTTCTGGAGCATCAAGCGCCCCATTGTAAGAATCGCCGGTTCGTCTTCAACCAGGAGGATGGTTTCCGCTCCGCCGCCTGCGGGTTGTCCTTCCTTATTCAATGAGGTTTTTTCCTCGTCCCGGATGCAGGGGATGTAGATCCGGAAAGTCGTCCCTTGCCCCTGCTCGCTGTAAACGTTGACAAATCCTTTGTTTTGCTTGACGATTCCGTAAACCGTGGGGAGGCCCAGGCCGGTTCCCTTGCCGACGGGTTTGGATGTAAAGAAAGGTTCGAACAGATTTTCCCGTATGGTTTCGTCCATGCCGCAGCCGTCGTCACTGACGGCTATCATGACAAAGGAGCCGGTGATGAACTCGGCATGCATCCGGCAATAGTCCTCGTCGATTTCCATATTTTTCGTCTCGATGGTTATCCGGCCCGTGTCCTCGATTGCATCGCGTGCATTGACCACGAGGTTGGCCAGGATCTGCTCAACCTGGGAAGGATCCATCTTCACCGGCCGCAGGTTTCCCCCGGGATTCCAAAACAGCTCGATATTTTCACCGATCAGCCGCTGGAGCATCCGGAGTATGCCCGATATGACGTCGTTCATGTTCATCCGGACGGGGGATATCGTCTGACGACGGGCAAAGCTCAGCAGTTGCCGAACGATTTCCGATGAGCGCTTGCCGGCCCGGAGGATTTCCTTGACGTTGCCGTAAAGCGGATCGGCGTCATCGATTATGTCCAGGCTGATCTCAGCATAGCCGTTGATGATGGATAGCATGTTGTTGAAGTCATGGGCCACGCCACCCGCAAGCCTGCCCAAGGATTCGAGCTTCTGCGCCTGCCGGAGCTGCTCTTCCATGTTCGCCTTTTCCTGCCTGGCGCGCACCCATCCCGTCACCACCTCGCTATATAGGATGATGCCGCCGATAGTTCCGTCCTGGTGATACCACGGCCTGCACTCCCAGTTGGCATAATCCATCGTTCCGTCGATGCGCTCGAAGCGGTCTTCTTTTGCGCTCAGGACCTCTCCGGCAAGCGCCCGGCGGTGGACCGCCTTCCATTTTTCCGGGATGTCCGGAAAAACATCGTAGTGATGCCTCCCGATGACGTCCTCCTCCCGGACCCTGTAGTCTTCGAGGTAACGGCGACTGACGAATATGTAGCGCAGGTCGTTATCGTGGACGGCGATGGCGTTGGGATCGTGTTCGATGATGTAGCGCATGAGATCCTGCCATTGCCGGTTTTGCGCCTCGGCAATCTTTCGGTCGGTAACATCGCGGCCGGAGGAGCGGATGCCCAGGTTGCGGCCGTTTTCATCGTATATTGACTGCCAGTTGACGGACAGCCACAGGACGCCGCCGTCTTTCCGGATAATCCGGACTTCGTAGTTCTCTCCGGCCGTGTCGCGGCCGCCAAGAACCCTGGAAACTTTCTGAAGCGCTTCTTGCCGGTCGTCCGGGTGAACAAGGGCGGAAAAGAAATTCGGCATGGCGATCATTTCTTCGGGGGAATAGCCGGTGATCCGCTCCGCGTAAGGATTAACCCAGATCAGACTGCCATCCGGATCGAACCAGCTTTCCCAGTCGGCGGCATAATCGGCGATGGACCGGAACATCTCCTCGTTTGCCCGGAGCTGCTTTTCGGCCAGTTTCCGTTCGGTGATATCCTGCACGAAGACGAGCGCCCCGTTTTCTCCGTCGAAAAGGACCGGCTCGCCGCTTGTTTCCACCCAGACCGTCATGCCGTCCATGCGGAAAAAAAGCATCTCCATGCGGGCTTCCACCGGCAGGCGTTCCTCGTTCAGCCGCAGGGTTCCTGCCAGGGCGGCATTCCGGAAATCCGGATGGATCTGGTCCGCCACCGGCTTTCCGATCAGCGCGGAAGCGTCTGGCGCGCCGAAAAGATCAACGGCTTTCGGATTGAGGTAGGAGAATTTGTTGCCGGTCTGGATGAAAACGGGGATGGGTAGTTTTTCAAGAACCTGGATGATCTGGCTTTCGGATCTCCGGCACCCGACGCCGTCCGCTTCCTCGTCCGGATTGGTTGACGGTCTGTTCTGTGCAGGATGCCCGCTGCCTTTGGGTCTGTCTTCCATGTCGATCCCACCGGTTGATTGAGTACACCCGGCTACGGGTGGATGGGGAAAGGTTCCGGTTCTTCATTGCTTATAGCATAGAATCATGTGCAAAACGAAGATAAAAATACGGCCGTCTATGTTGAAAAAAAGAAAAAGGAGTCTTCAGCGGGCGGAAGCGGTTTTTTGAATTATCTTTTTATTTGTGATATATGAGGCCCGGCCATATCCCATAAATAGTGGCCGAACGAAAATCAGGGTTTTCCGCCAAGATCAAGCACGGCGAAAACTGGCGGAAAAGACGGTTTTCGTTCAGCCATTAAATACGGGGGGCGGTTTTCAGCTCATCGCCTGACCGGGCATGATTTTCCCGGTCGGCAGGATTTGGGGGCGCGGGGTGTAGTACGCCGCCTGCTGCATAGTGCATCGCAAACCAGATTACTTGAAAATAATGGGGAGGTTCTGAATGACCCGAAGGTATGTTTACCTGTTTGAAGAACTGGACGCAGTCGAAGCTTACGTGGGCAAGGACTGGGACAAAGTAAAGGGCCTTTTGGGCGGCAAGGGGACAAATCTTGCGGAAATGGTGCGGCTGGGTATTCCGGTTCCGCCCGGGTTCACCGTCACCACGGAAGCATGCAACGAGTATCTGTCCAAGGGAGCCATGCTGCCCGAAGGCATGTGGGACCAGGAGCTTGAAGCCCTTAAAGCCGTCGAGAAATCAACCGGCAAAGTCCTGGGCGACCCGGACCGCCCGCTTCTGGTTTCCTGCCGGTCCGGTGCAAAGTTCTCCATGCCCGGCATGATGGACACGGTTTTGAATATCGGGCTCAACGACGAAACGGCCGAGGGAATGATCCGCCTGACCGAAGATCCGCGGTTTGTCTTTGATTCCTACCGGCGGCTGATCCAGATGTTCGGTTCCGTGGTCATGGGTGTCCGGGACGAGGTCTTCGAAGATGCTATCACCGAAGCCCGGCGGAAAGTCGGCGCCAAAAACGATGCTGATCTCACGGCTGACGACTGGAAAGTCGTCACCCGGGAGTTCAAGGAAATCTATCGCCATTACACCCACCATGACTTTCCAACCGATCCGACCATTCAGCTCAAACTGGCCACCGAGGCCGTGTTCAAGAGCTGGAACGGCAAGCGGGCAGTCGACTACCGGGTAGCCGCCGGCATTCCCCACGATCTCGGCACCGCGGTTTCCATCGTCACCATGGTGTTCGGCAACATGGGCAACGATTCGGCAACGGGCGTGGCCATGACCCGCAACGGGTACACCGGTGATAACAAGCTGGAAGGCGATTACCTGGTCAACGCCCAGGGCGAGGATGTCGTGGCCGGCATCCGGATGACCAAGGATCTTTCCGAGATGGAAAAGGAGATGCCCGAGGCTTACAACGAGTT
>SLJY01000168.1 GCA_007134875.1 Desulfobacterales bacterium | reverse complement strand
CGCTTCGTCAAGCTGATCGGTCAGCGCGGATGGAGAGCGGAGTGAAGCCGCGAAAACCGGATGCATTCGAAGGCGGGCAGCCGGATACCTGGAAAGCGGCCGTGATGGCGAGTCCCGGCCCGGAATCCGGACGGGACACCCTGGTGCTGACACTCAAGGGTGCGGCCATGGGTGCCGCGGATACCGTTCCCGGCGTATCGGGGGGGACCGTCGCCCTGATTACCGGCATTTACGAAAAACTTTTGGCTGCGATCCGGTCCGTCGATTCAACATTTCTTTTTCTGCTTTTCAGGGGAAATCTCAAAGCCGCCACAGCCCACCTGCACACCCGCTTTCTCCTGTTTCTCTTCGTGGGCATCGCCACCGCCGTTGTCAGCCTTGCAAGGATTGTCAGTCACCTGTTGAGCGTCTATCCTGTTTTGACCTGGAGCCTGTTTTTCGGTCTTATTGCCGCATCCGTGTGGTCCGTGGGCAGAAAAGCGGCGCCCCGGTCAGCGGGAGCGGCGGTGTTTTTCATTGCCGGCGCGCTGTTTGCCTGGAACCTGGTCGGGCTGGTTCCCGCCGCAACGCCCGAAACCCTTTTCTTTGTCTTTTTTTCCGGAATGGTCGCCATCTGCGCCATGATTCTGCCGGGCATCAGCGGGGCCTTCATTCTGGTGCTGCTGGGAAAATACGAATTTATCGTGGCCACCCTGAGAAACCCCTTTCTCGCGGAGAACATGATCGTCATTGCCGTATTCGTCGGGGGCTGCGGTGCCGGCCTGGCGGGTTTTTCAAGGCTTCTGAAATATCTTTTGGATCGTTATCGGCCGCTGGTACTGGCGTTTCTCACGGGGCTTCTGCTGGGGTCGCTTCGGCGGATATGGCCGTGGAAGGAATGGGAAACAGGCGCCAACACGATACCGGAGGTTTCTTTGGCGCTGATTTTTCCGCTGGGCTTGATGATCGCGGGCGCATGCCTGATCATTGTGCTGGAATGGGTGTCCTGCGGCGGCCGGCAAACGGGCTCCTGCCGGAATTGATTCGGGCGCTTTGCCGTGTGCGCGCTCCGGTGCCAGCGTCATAGAAGATCCGTCGGGGATCCGTTATCATTGTGGCTGATCCGGACGTTGAATTTTTCTTCGAGCTTATCCTTTACCACCGGCGGCACCATGCTTTCGATATCCCCACCGAATTTGGCCGCCTCCTTGATGATCGACGAACTCGTAAAAATCCATCTAAGCCCGGTCATTAAAAAGACCGTCTGGATTTCCCGGTCGAGTTTCCGGTTCATGAGGGCCATCTGGAATTCGTATTCAAAATCGGACACGGCGCGCATTCCCCGGAGAATGGCATGGGCCTGGCGTTTCCGGGCATAATCGACAAGAAGCCCATGGTAGGATGCGATTTCCACCTTATCAATGTCGCAAAGGGATTCGGAGAGCAGATGCATCCGTTCCTCGAGGCTGAACAGCATGGATTTGGAGGGGTTGATGAGAATCGTTACGATGATGCGGTCAAAAATCTTGAGGCCCCGTTTGATGATATCGACGTGTCCGTTGGTGACCGGGTCGAAGGATCCGGGATAAATTGCGATCTTTTCCATAATTCGCCCTTCAGTGAATGCCGGGTTCCCGTTTTTGCTATAGGCGGGTATCGATTGTGTTTTCCCGGGTAGGCTTACATCCTTTTCATGAACGTGACAAGGGTTTTTCCGTATTTTCTCCGATCCGTTACTTCGATGCCGGCGATATCTTCCGGGATTTTTTCGTTTTTATCGTGCTCTATGGCGATAATGGCTCCCCTGGCCAGTATGCCCGAGGCAGCGAGGCTTTCCAGCGCAGGCCGGACGGCCTGCCGGTTGTAGGGCGGATCCATGAAGACCAGGTCGAACATCCCCCCCGACAGGGACAGTCGCCTCAATCCCCCGGCAATGTCGGCCGCCAGAACCGTTGAGCGGTCATGTTCCCCGCAGGCGGTGATGTTTTTCCGTATGACCTCTATTCCTTTTCGGTCGGAATCGACAAAGACCGCATGGCTCGCCCCCCGGCTGATGGCCTCGAGCCCGAATGCGCCGGTCCCGGCGAAAAGATCGACAACGGCCGCGTCTTCAATGCGATCCGCTAAAATGCTGAAGATCGCTTCGCGCACTTTGCCGCTGGTGGGCCGCGTTGTTTTACCCGGAAGGCTTGCCAGTTTTCTTCCCTTGTGACTGCCCGCAATGATTTTCATGGTTTTCATTTTCCCGGTATCATTTCTCCGGCATCCCGGAAAGCACCTGGCGAACCTGGCCCTTGGAAGCCCCGGTTTGTTTTACGGTGGCGGCCACATCCAGGGCGTTTTGTTTCAGTTTGCGCCGGATGAATGCTTCCTGAAAGGCTTTTTCGGCCTCCCGAAGCGTCTCCATGTCAAAAATGCCCTCCAGTGCGGGTGCTGCGGAGCCGGCATCCTGGTTGTAGGGCGGCGGGATGTCCCGGGCGTCAATGACTTCCTTATCCGCCGCGATGTCGAGGCGGTCCACAAGGTTCTTGAGTTCTCGGACATTGCCGGGCCAGCTGCAGCGCTGAAGCATTTCCATGGCTTCCCGGGTCATCTGCCGGGGTGCCGTGCGGTTTTCCTCGGCGATTTTGGCGAAAAACGCGCAAACGAGATCCGGGATGTCCTCGATCCGCTCCCGGAGCGACGGAACCTGGATGGGAACCACGTTGAGGCGGTAGTAGAGGTCCTCCCGGAATTCCCCCCTTTCAATGGCCCAGGTGATATCCCGGTTGGTACACGCGATCACGCGGATGTCCAGCGGGATGGTCCGGCTGCCGCCCAGGCGCTGAAATTGTCGTTCCTCCAGTATCCGAAGGATCATTGACTGGGTTTTCATGTCCATATCCCCGATTTCGTCGAAAAAGATCGTCCCCCCCCGGGCGAGTTCGAACTTGCCGCGCTTTTTCGAAGTGGCCCCGGGAAACGCCCCTTTTTCGTGGCCGAGCAGCTCGCTGACGAGCGCTTCATTCGTAAGCACCGCGCAGTTGATGTCGATCAGCGGATTGGCGGCTCTTGTCGATAACTGGTGAATGGTTCTTGCAACCAGTTCCTTTCCGGTTCCGTTTTCTCCCTGGATCAGGATCCATGCCTCCGTGGGCGCCGCGATGGCGATCTGTTTCTTGAGCGCCGAGGAAGCCTTGGAATTGCCGGTAATGGCGTATTTTTCGATGGTTTTTTTGCGCAGATATCGGTTTTCCTCTTCAAGCCGCCGAAAGTTAAGCGAGTTGTTGATGGCCACGATGACCCTGTCGATGTTAAGCGGCTTTTCGATGAAATCATAGGCCCCCATCTTGGTGGCGCTCACCGCCGTTTCGATGGTTCCGTGTCCGGTGATCATGACCACCTGCACGGACGGGTGTTGCTTCCTGATCTCCCTTAGGGTATCGATGCCGTCCATGCCGGGCATCCAGATATCGAGCAGCACCATGTCCGGGGCCTCCTCCTCGATGCGCTGCAACGCCTCGTATCCGTTGGTGGCGGTAATGATTTCGAAGCCTTCGTCCTGGAGGATTCCGGAAAGCGATTTCAGTATGGACACTTCATCGTCCACGATCAGTATAGTAGGAAACATGTTCTCGTACACCCCTGTTGTATGGTCATCCCCCTCATCTCCCTCCAATCATTATAAAAATCGCTATCGGGTCATTATCAAAATCGCTATCGGGATCGTAATCGACCCCCCTCCGCCCTCCATCTTCCACCCTTACCCCACCGGCAGCTCAATCACAAACCGTGCCCCGCCTTCCTCGTTGTCCTCCGCGTAAATCCTTCCGTTGTGATCGCCGATGATCGTGGAGGCGATCGCCAGTCCCAAGCCCATTCCGGACTGTTTGGTCGTATAGTCCGGTTCGAACAGGTGGGGCTTGTCCGTCTCGCTGATGCCGGTGCCGGTATCTGAAACGGCAATCACGACCGTCTCTTTCGATTTGTTCGCTACGGCCGTAATACTCAGTTTTCCGGTGTTTTTCATGGCTGCAAGCGCATTGTCGATAAGGTTGATCATCACCTGGCGTACCTGCTGCCGGTCCAGGTTGATCTCCGGCAGCACCTCGGGAATGCGGATATCGAAAACCACGTCGAGGTGGTTTTCGCGGTAGAGGGCGACCGATTCGTTGACGATGTCCGCCGGATTGCAGGGCTCGGGCTTTGTGGTGGGAAACCGGGCGAACGAAGAAAATTCGTTGACCAGGTTTCGGATCATATCCGTGTGATCAATGATGGTCTGAATGCATTCGGAAAAGACCGGATCGTCGATACGGTCCCGGTATTTTCGCTTGAGGCGCTGGGCCGACAGGGAAATGGGGGTAAGCGGGTTTTTCACCTCGTGGGCGATCCGCCTGGCAACTTCGCGCCACGCGGCGATGCGCTGGGCTTTTTCCAGTTCCGTCAGGTCGTCGAATACCATGACGGTGCCGATCACCTGCCCGTTTTCATCTTCAAGCGTGTTGAACGTGGCTGCAAACGTCTTTCTCTGCCCGTCGATCACGAGGTTGAAAGATTCCGAAAAGGTCATATCGCCGCTGGTTTCGAGCCGGCGGGTAACCTTTTCGGCCAGCTTCGGGCCCTGATCCCGGAGCAGGTGGCGGTAGCTCTTGTGAATGACGTCCTCCGCACGGATTTTGAGCATCCGCTGGGCCGATGCATTCACCGTGTTGATGACGCCGTGGGCGTCAAAGGAGATGACGCCGGTCGACACATTGTTCAAAACCGTTTCCATGTACCGTCTGCGTTTTTCGATCTCGATGTTCTGCTCGAAGAGCTTCCGGTTGGAATACTCGATTTCCCGCTGGTTGAAGCGCAGGTCCCGGGTCATCTTGTTGAACGAATCAACGAGCGTTTTCATCTCGTCGTCGGCCACCACGTTGATCCGGTGGCTGAGATCACCCTCGGCCACCTTCCGGGTTCCTTCGGCCAGTTCCATGATGGGTATCGTAATGGTCTTGGATAGATACATACCGAACCATATGGCGCAGAACATGACCAGAAGGGCTACGATGGTAAGGGAAATATAGTAGGTGTAGCGGATGGGCTGCTTGAGCATCTTGATTTGCTGGTATTCGCCGATTCCCCGGGAAATGGAGTCGAGGTGCCGGGCCATCTCCGCCGGCAGAAGCTCCCCGATAACGATGAATCCGCGGACATTCTCACCCTTTGCGCCAAAGGGTATGGCGGATATGTTGCGTATCAACTCCCCGGAGGGCAACAGTTCCGAGGCCGACCAGGAGCCTCCCTGGATGGCCTCGCCTTTTCCAAGCGTTTCCGGATCGAGCGGCTCAAAAGCGTCGTCGGCCAGTGCGCTGTCGGCCGACGCGGCAATCAGGGAGAAATCAGCGTCGTAGACCTCCACCGAGTCGAGGTTGAATTCCCGCTGCACGATCTGGGTGTAGTTGCTAAGGTTTCTTGTATTTTCCGGGTTGAGCAGGTTTCGCGTATCGACCTGGTAGGCGGCTTTGTCAAGGAAGAACCGGTTGTTGTCCTCCACGTGCGAGTACATGTTTCTTCCCACGGAAAGCGAATCCTCCAAGGCCGTTTCGATGGGTACGTGAAACCAGAACTCGATGCTGGTGGTAATGAAATGAAGCGAAAAAAGAAACAGCACGAAGGCCGGCAGAAGTGAAAGGGAAACGAATGCCGCGATCAGCTTGGTCCGGAGTTTTGTGCCGAACATTTTCTTCCTTCGTTCGTAAAACAGCTTCACCGCATTGCGGAAAACCAGGAAGATGAGCAGGATCAAAAGCAGCATGTTGACGTTCATCAAAATGAACATCAGCATCATGTTGGATATGGAAATCTGGGTCCCGGTGATCACGGGCCGGAGGATGAGCGCAGTGAGGATGACGACGATGACGAGCACGATCCCTATGGTAATATAGTCGCGCTTGCGTCGTTTCCGGTCCGCTTCGGCTTCGGGCGATTCTTGGGCTATGTAGCGGTTTTGTCTCATTTAATACACAAAATCGATGGAATGCCAGTCGGTTTCAAAATCCCACAGGGATAAGAAAAAAAAGACGTAGTTCAGAAAAAAGGGAAGGGTGATACGGTCCAGTTCGGCCTTGGCATTGATACGGTAGCGGGTGTCCTTTTCCAGGGATTCGAGCGGGATGACCGGAACATCGTGGACTTCGGACATCCACCGCTTTGCTTCGGAAAAGGTGTCGGTGGTCAGGGGGCGGTAGTTTTCCCAGGATCGCCGAACGGTGAAGGTTTTGCGAAGCGTGTCGTACTTGACCGAATGGGTCAGGTTGATTTCGTGAACCTGCTTATCCGGAAATAACGCGCGCTTGCGGGTCACGGTAATCACGTAGGAAAAGCTCGTGGATATTCCGCTCAGCACGGCTTCCTGCATTCTTTCCGTAAAAGTCCCGTCGACCGTGAGGCTCAGGATGAGGTTCTCCCCGGTGTTGCTGATCGACATGGCGGCGATTTCCGCGGCATGAAGCCGGGTCCCGGCGCACAGAAGGACCAGAAAGGCGGCTGCCGCTATGAAGACGCATCCGGCATTCGTCTTTTTCACCCCATCCGCTCCCGGCCTTGCCGGGCGCTTAACCGGAAAGTGCCCTGTTTTCCGCTGCATCGATCGGAGCCGTTCTCCATGATTTTTTTCGTTTGAAAAATTCTTTCAAAAATTCGTGGTTGAAGTTGTGGCCGGACTTGTACAGCTCGATATGCCCCATAATCGGCATTCCAAGAAGGGCGAAATCGCCGATTGAATCGAGGATCTTGTGCCGGACGAATTCATCGGGGAATCTGAGCCCGTTTTCATTCAATACCCCTTCGGTTCCGATGACCACGGCGTTGTCAAGAGATCCCCCTTTTCCGAGTCCGTAGCGTTTGAGATATTCCAGTTCCTGGTAGAATCCGAAAGTCCGTGCCGGCCCGATTTCCCGGGCAAAGTTTCCGTCCGACAACTCAACGGTGTATTTTTGTTCGCTGATGGCCGGGTGGTCGAATCGGATCGTGGCGGAAATCGTCCGGCGGTTTCCCGGATAAATGCATACGGCTTTTCCGTCCCGCTTGAGTTCGATTGGCGATTCGATAACGAAATACATCCGGGGCGCATCCTGTACGGCGATTCCTGCATCGCGGATTGCGTCCGTGAATACGGAGGCGCTGCCGTCCATGATGGGAACCTCGTAATCGTCAAGCTCCGCCACCGCGTTGTCGATGGACAGTCCCGAAAGGGAGGCCATCAGGTGCTCGATGGTGGAAACGATGCAGCCGTCTTCGCCGATGACGGTGGCCAGGCTGGTGTCGATCACCCGGTTGAAATGCCCGGATATCAGAGGTTTTCCCGGCAGGTCGAGGCGTCGGAAGCGGATCCCGAAGTTGGGGGGTGCCGGCCGGACCGTCATGTCGACGGTTTTTCCCGAGTGAACCCCGGTTCCCTTGAAATGAACCGGTGCGGCCAATGTGCGTTGCTGTATATACATCACGGTTTGATCCGTATGAGCTCGTTTTTTCGCGGCTCTTGTCTGCCCTGTCGACGGGCGTAAAAGAGCTTCTGAACATTATGTGCTGGTTCTTATATATAAGGTTTTTTTTGAAAATGCAAAGCCTGATGCTTTCCGGGGCGGTCGAAAACAATAAAATTAATCGGGTTGTTTTCCCGTGTAACCCCTGCCCTGGAAGGAGGCAACTATCTCGCCGTTTGCCCCCAAAAAGACCATCGGATCATTTCTGAGGGTCGGGGGATTACCCTCTCGCAACTGTGAGGGGCCGTTGCCAGCTTCTACGGCTCGATAAGCCGCCCCCTGAAAACTCGCTCCGCTCAGACATTCAGGGGGCCTGGCTTATCTT
>SLJY01000087.1 GCA_007134875.1 Desulfobacterales bacterium | reverse complement strand
CTCGTCTGGGCGAAAGCCCCTTTACCCCTTCGGCATCCCGGGGTACGGAGCGATGTGACGATATAGGCTTCTCTCATCTTTATATCCTCCTAACAATACGTGTTATTGACTTTTTACAGAAACAAAGGCTTTCCGGTGGTCATCATGTGCTCGGCCATCTTCTGGGTCTCCTCGGTCTTCCAGAGGTCCACGAAGGCTTCCCTCTCGAGCCGCAGGAGGTAATCCTCGCCCACCGGGGTGCCGGAAGGCACATCGCCGCCGGCCAGGCAGAATGCGGCGCGCTTGGCGATGGTTTCCATGTGCGGCGTAATATAGCCGCCGGAGCGCATGTTGAACATTTCACCGCGGATCATGCCCAGCGCTTCACGGCCGAGAACCGGAAACTTCTTCTTTCTGGGGGGTGCATAGGCGTCGTCGACCATTTTCAGAACTTCCTTCTTGGCTTCGCCGATGAGGTTGTCCTTGTTGAAGACGATGCGGTCGAACGGCCGCAGTAAGCCCTTGTTCTTTGCATCCGCCGCGGAACTGGAAACCTTGGCCTGGGCCACGTTCATGAAGGCCTGGATAAAAAAGCCCGCATAGTCTGTGATCTTGGCGGCCGCCGGCACGTGGCCGATGTAGTTCTGCCAGAGGTGCATCATGCCGCCGCCGCCGGGAACGAGGCCGGCGCCGATTTCCACCAGGCCCATGAACAGATCGGCGTTGGCCACCATCTTATCCGATGCCAGACACACCTCGCATCCGCCGCCCAGGGCCAGCCCAAAAGGCGCCGAGACAACCGGGTACGGTGCGTACTTGCCTTCCATCAGGCCCGCGTGGACGGACTTGATGAAATCATCGATCTCGGAGAATTTGCCATCCCGGGCAAGGCCCAGCATGAAACCCAGATCGCCGCCCGCGGAAAACGGTGCGGGCATGCCGGATGCCTGGTTGCCGATCACCATGCCGACGCCGTTTTCCAGCACGTACTGTCTGGCTTCGCCCATGAAATCGATCATATCCTTGTTTATCGCGTTCATCTTGGAGTGGAACTCCAGGTTGAACACCCCATCGCCCAGGTCGATGAGGGAAGCGGAGGAAGAAGACCGTACAACCTTGTTTTCCTGCCGCAGATTATAGAGGCTGATCTCTTTCTCGCTGACCGGCACCGGCTTGTAGGAGGCGCTGGCAAAGTCATAGAAATATTTCTTGCCGCCGTCGATCTTGTAGAAGGTCTCGTTGCCGCCGGCCAGGAACGTCTTGACCTTCTCCGGCACCGGGCGGCCGTCCTGCTCCATCTTTTCAACCGACTTCTTCACGCCGATGGCATCCCACACCTCGAAGGGGCCCATTTCATGGTTGTAGCCCCACTTCATGGCGTTGTCGATATCGACGATGGTGTCGGAGATTTCCGGGATGCGGTTGGCGGAATAGATCAGGCCTGTGGCGACCACGTCCCAGGCGTATTGTGCGCCTTTGTCATCGCCGTATACGATGGCCTGGATACTCTCCTCGGTGGTTTTCGCTTTTTTGGCTTCGGCCAGGCAGGGAAACTCGGCCTTGCCGTATTCCTCGTATTCCATGGACTGAGGGTTAATCACCTTGCGGATGGTTTGCCATTCCGGGGTGAGGTCCTTCTTGTAAAAACCGCCCTTGGTCTTGTTGCCGAGCAGGTTGTTGTCCACCATCTTCCGGACGAACTCGGGCAGGGCCATGGTGTCGCGCATTTCATCGTCGGGGCAAAGATCGTAGCAATTCTTTGCCACATGGTACATGGTATCCAGGCCCACGAGATCGGCGGTCTTGAAAGTCGCTGTCTTGGGACGGCCCATTGACGGACCGAAAAGCGCGTCCACTTCCGGGATGGTCAATCCGTGCTCCAGCATGGCGTTCATGGCCTTGCCCATGCCCTGGATGCCGATCCGGTTGCCGATGAAGTTGGGGGTGTCTTTCGCCCAGACGATTCCCTTGCCGAGGTATTTCTCGCAAAAATCGGCCATGAAGTTTAGAACCTCGGGATCGGTCTCCGGCCCGGGGATGATTTCGAGAAGATGCATGTAACGGACCGGGTTGAAAAAGTGCGTTCCCAGGAAATGTTTTTTCATGTCCGCGGAAAGCGCTTTGGACATATCTTTCAGGGGAATACCGGAAGTGTTGGAACTGATCATCGTTCCGGGCTTACGGATGGCATCGACTTTTTTGAACAGATCTTGTTTAATGTCGAGCCGCTCCACGACCACCTCGACGATCCAGTCGCAATCGGCGAGCTTATCGATGTCGTCTTCCAGGTTGCCGATGGATACCAGCTCCGGGTCCGCCTTCGGATCCATGAACAACGGCGGCTTGGCTTTGACGGCATTGTCCAGGCCCTGCTGGACGATCCGGTTTCTGGCCTTGGGATCGTTTTTTTCCTCGTCTTTAAGGTCGAAGGGAACGATATCCAAGAGCAGTGTCTTGATGCCGGCACTGGCAAGCAGAGCGGCAATGCCTCCGCCCATGATGCCCGAACCGATAACGGCCGCTTTCGAGATCCTTCTTTGCATGATAACCTCCTGCTATATGAGTTTAAACCAAAACGAAAAAACATCGATTTTGGCGCCGGCACAATACCGGCACGCCGCCACGCCGGTGTGGCCGGCCTGGCGGTTGGATGGATTCGATGTTCGATAACGCTGTAAAAACGGGGAAGCAGGCTGCGCGCCCACACCCCTGAAGAAAAAGAAAAATAACAAACATTGATTATCCCCGCTCACTATCGCTTTGACCTGAGCAGGGGGAAGAAATGAATGAATACTCATTCACTATCAAAGAAAAAAAGGTACTGTCAAGAAAAAACTTGTAATCCGTGCACCGGCGGACAGACGGGAGAAGACGCAACGCGGACCGGAATCTCTTTTGAATTCTTCCGATATCTGGTAGTATCATTTGAAGATCCATCGGATTTTCTGGTTGAGAGGCGTTCAGAAAAAGCCTGTGCCAGAGACCGAACGAAACCCAACAGGCACAGAAAGGATATTGCGCAGTGACGATCCTCCGAACCCTTGCAGCAGGAGTGGCTGCCGTGCTCATAGCAGCGGGATTGCTTCATCAACCGGCATCCGGGAACGACACCGGAAAGAGCGGAACCACCCCCGTATCCGGGATCATCGAGAAACTTGAAGACCGGTACGCGAACGATACCTTTTCCGCGGAATTTTTCCAGGAATCGGTCCTCGCAGCGCTGGATATCTCTGATACCGCAGAAGGAAAGGCGTGGTTTTCCCATCCGGGCAGAATGCGGTGGGAATATTTTTCGCCGGACCGCCACGTCATCGTCACGGACGGCGAAACTCTCTGGATTCACCGTCCCGATGAATACCAGGTGGTTAAAGGGGATGCCGCCCGGTATTTCGAAGGCGGGAAAGGGGCCGGGTTCCTGGCCAACTTCGAAATGATCACCGAGTCTTTCGATGTCGAACTGGAAGAGGAAACCGAGACTCACTGGCGGCTTCGCCTGATTCCGCTTGAAGACCACCACGAGCTTTCCGCCGTGTACCTGTCCGTCCGGCGGGAAGACCGGACCATCGAACAGGTTACAACGGAAAATGTTTACGAAGATACCACCATCATCACCTTCGAAAACCTGGATTTCTCGCCTGAAACAGATGACGATCTGTTTTCCTTCGAGATCCCGGAAGGAACGGATGTGGTGTACATGGACGAATAAGCCGGGGCGGGTATTGGCCTTTTATCGAAGTCGTATCGGTAGTGCCGATCCGTGTGATCCGGGGGCATAAAAGACGCGGGAAAGATCCGGGTCATATCCCGCAGATCACACGGATCGCGACACATTTTATACCGGCCTCTATGTGGTGGCCGAACGAAAACCGGGATTTTTCGTCAAGGTCAAGGACGGCGAAAATTTTAACCGCAGGAACACCTGGCGTGTTTTGAGGATTAAAATTTGACGGCTTCGTAAAAAGTCCAATATCTGCGTTACGCGCGATTTCTCAGAATTTGCGGCTTACGCCTTGTAAACATGCACGTACGCCAAGTACGCTGCATTCTTCGAAATCGCGCAAGCCTTGATCTCGAACTTTTTACAAAGCCGTCAGATCGCGACTTTTTACGAGTGCATCAAATTTAAGCCGGACGCAGAGATTGGCGAAAAGGCTGTTTTCGTTCAGGCGCTATGTAAGCCTTTACAGCTCAAACACCTTAATGGTCTTGACCTGATCAAGCGCCAGGATCTCGTCGGCCACTTCCTTCGAGATGGGCGTGTCCGTGCGGAGCAGGATGATGTTGTTGTCTCCGCCGACCTCCCGGCCCACCTGCATCCGGGAAATATTGATCTTGTGCTCGCCCAGCTTGATGCCGATCGCGCCGATGGCGCCGGGCCGGTCCATGTTGTGGATCAGTGCGAGGTGGCCCTCGGGAATAATCTCGATCCGGAAGTCGTCGATGCGGACGATGCGCGCGTCGTTCTTGCCGAATATAGTCCCGGCCACGGTGCACTCCCCCTTCGTGGTGGTCACCTTCGCATTGACCAGGGTGACGAATTCGTCGGATTCCAATGAAGACGATTCCATCAGCTTGATCCCCATTTCCTTGGCGATAGCCAGGGCGTTGACCGAGTTGACATTGTGGGGAACCAGGAAATCGAGCAGCCCTTTTACAAAGGCGGTGGTCACCGGGGTCATGTCCATGTCCTGGAAATCCCCCCGGTAGTCGATCCGGATTTCCCGGATCTGCCCGGCGGCGAACTGGGCCTGCATGCATCCCATCCGGTCCGCCACGGTGAGAAACGGCGAGAGTTTTTCCAGGGTCTTTCCGGAAACCGACGGAACGTTGACGGCATTGACAATATTGTTGTGCTTCAGGTAGGCGACAATCTGGTTCGCCACGGCCACCGCGACATTGGTCTGGGCCTCCAGGGTCGAGGCGCCTAAATGGGGGGTGGCGATGAGTGAATCGAAAGCCAGAAGCGGATGGTCCGCCGGCGGGGGCTCCGTATCGAAAACATCAAGCGCTGCCCGGGCAACGCGCCCCGCCTCCAGGGCATCGCGCAGCGCCTCCTCGTCGACGATCCCACCGCGGGCGCAGTTGACCAGCATGACACCGTCCTTCATTTTCGAAAATGCTTCCCGGTTGATCATGTTGGCCGTATTGGGCGTCTTGGGCACGTGCACCGTTATAAAATCGGATTGAGCGTACAGATCGTCCAGGCTGACGGGCTCGAATCCGTGCTTGGAAATCACTTCCGGCGAAATAACCGGATCATGCACGACCACGCGCATTTTCAGGCCGCGGCCCCTGTCGGCCACGATCGATCCGATCTTTCCGTAGCCGATCACACCCAGCGTTTTTCCGGTAAGCTCCCGGCCCTGAAGGTATTTCTTATCCCATCGCCCGGCCTTGAGCGACAGGGTTCCCTGGGGAATATTCCGGGCTGCGGACATCATCATGGCGATGGCGTGCTCTGCCGTGGTCACCACGTTCCCGCCTGGCGTGTTCATCACCACCACGCCCTTCTTGGTGGCCGCCGGGATATCCACGTTGTCCAGTCCGATGCCCGCACGCCCCACAACCTTGAGATTCGTGGCGGCTTCCAACAGGTTGGCGGTGACCCGGGTGGCGCTTCGGATCACCAGTCCGTTGTACTCACCGATAATTTCCTTCAGGGCTTCCGGGCTCAGACCGGTTTTTACGTCCACATCGATGCCTTCGGCCTCAAAAATCTTGATGCCCGTTTCGCCGAGATTGTCACTCACCAGTACTTTCATTTTTGGAAACTTCCCTTTTTAAAATATGTTAAAATATTTCAAAGTATTGTCATTCACGTCAATGGCAGGCGGTTTATTGAAGTGCAAAATGGCCTTCAAAATTTTCCATAATAAGGAAACACCTGACAATCCAAGTAATTTTTTTTTTGGTTTTTCTCAAGAAAAAAACACATGGCGCTTATGGTTTTCCCCCGGTGCACCCGCTGGAGACAAAAAAACCGATGCACTCGTAAAACGTCTCGATCGGACGGCTTTGTAAAAGGGCCAAATTCAAGTTTTGCGGCACGCGTAGGCTGAAACCTATAGCTATTTCTTTGTCTCCTGCCACACGCTTTCTTTTTCCGCCATGGGCATTTTCGAAAGCGAAACGCCTCTTTTTCGCGCGGCTTTTTCGATTTCACCGAACCGTTTGACGAATTTCCGGTTGGTCCGCCGGAGCGCGGATTCCGGGTCGATGCCGGTCATGCGCGCCAGGTTGACCACGGTGAATATCATGTCCCCGATCTCGTCCTCCAGCTTTTCCGCATCCCCTTCCTTTGTCGCGGCTTCCAGTTCGCCCGTTTCCTCCCGGATTTTTTCAACGACCCCGCCCGGGCTGTCCCAGTCGAATCCCACCCGGCTTGCCGCGGACTGGATCTTGAGCGCATATAAAAGCGCCGGAAGTGTTTCGGGAATTCCCGATAGGATCGACTCCCGGTTCTGTTTGCCGTTTTCCCGCCGCTTGAGGCGTTCCCAGTTGACGACCACCTCCTTTTCACCCGACACGTCAATACTTCCGAATACATGCGGATGCCGGTAGATGAGCTTTTCACTCAGAAAATCGGCCACCTCCTCCAGGGAAAAGCGTTTCTCCTCCTTTCCGATAATGCTGTGAAACACCACGTGGAGCAGCACATCGCCCAACTCCTCGATCATTTCATCCGCGCTGTCGTCTTCGATGGCGTCGACAAGTTCGTAGACCTCCTCGATCAGCCCCTTGATCATGCTCTTATGATCCTGTCTGGCATCCCAGGGGCACCCCCCCGGCCCGCGAAGCGTCTGCATGATTTCAACCAGCCGGTCTATTTCTTTCATGATATTTCCCGGTATTTTTCAGTTATATCCGGCTGCGCCGCGTCTTCCCGGCAATTGGATTGACAAAGCAGCCGGTCTTTTCTATTTTGCTCGCACAGGGCAAAATACGGAATTTGACAAACATGGCCGGGTGCATCCGACGAATGTATAAAACGCAAGGAAACAACGCAATGGAAAAACCGATCCGCATCGGGGCGCTGATCAGCGGGAGCGGGAGCAATCTCGACGCCGTGGTTTCGGCCTGCGAAGCCGGCCGCATCAACGGCCGCGTGGTATTCGCGGGCGCGGACAACCCGGGGGCCCCGGGGCTTGAAAAAGCCCGCAAAAAAGGCATTCCGACGTTCGTCGTAAATTATTCCGATATCATCCGGACATTCAAGTCCGATCCCGGCCGGCTGAGTCTCCCCGCCGACTTCGACGCTGAAGAAATCGCCCGCAAGCAGGCCGTGGCAAATCATCAAACCGGGGAGCGGCTCCGGGTTTTTCTCGGGACCCGCGCCATTGCGGAAGCCGCGCTGATAGAACAGATGGCCCCATACCCCTTCGACCTGCTCATTCTGGCAGGCTTCATGCGAAACCTGACCCCCTATTTCATCGACCGGGTCAACACCGATCCGGGCCGCCCGAAAATCATGAACATCCATCCCGCGCTTCTCCCGGCGTTTCCCGGAACCGACGGCTACGGCGACACGTTCCGGTACGGCTGCAAGGTGGGGGGCTGCACGGTTCATTTCATCGACTACGGCGAAGATTCGGGGCCTGTTATCGGCCAGCGATGCTTTCCCATCGGGGAAGACGATACCATCGACTCCGTAAGGCAAAAGGGTCTCGAACAGGAATGGTCGTTATACCCCGAATGCATCCGCTACTTTGCCGAGGGCCGGATTCACGTGGTCAGGCAGACTCACACACTGAAAAACGGCCGGATATACCGGCGCTCCGTGGTGAAAATCGCACGGGACATACACTGATCTGATTTTTCAGCGCCGCAGACCCCTTACTTTAGGTAGGGGTTAGGCGCTTTCCGAGTTAGTCCGGCGTCTTCTGTTGTTCGATGTACTGACGGATAATGGAGATCGGAGCCCCACCG
>SLJY01000149.1 GCA_007134875.1 Desulfobacterales bacterium | reverse complement strand
TGCGATCTGACGGCTTTGTAAAAAGTTCAAGATCAAGGCTTGCGCGATTTCGAAGAATGCAGCGTACCTGGCGTACGTGAAATTCTGAGAAATCGCGCGTAACGCAGATATTGGACTTTTTGCAAAGCCGTCAAAATCGCTCAATCCTTCATGTTTTTCGTTTCGCCTGACGGAACGCCCAATTCCTTCGCCCGCAAAACGCGGCGCAGGAGCTTGCCGCTGATGGTTCGCGGGAGCGATTCGATAAACTCGACCTCCCCCACGATCAATTCCGCCGTCAGGTTCCCCTTCAAAAACGCCTTGATTTCATAGGACAGCCGGGATGAAGGGATGTATCCCGCGTTGGGGGTGATAAAGGCCTTGAGATAGGAGACGGACTCCCCCGGTTCCTGGCTCTTTGCGATCACCGCGGCTTCGGCCACCGCCGGGTGCATGCACAGCAGCTGTTCGATCTCGAAGGGGCCGATGAGCTTGTTATCCGCCGTTTTCAGCAGGTCGTCGTTTCTGCCGTGATGGTAGAAGTATCCCTCTTCGTCCGCAAGCGCGATATCCCCGGTGAGAAACCATTTATTGTCAATAAAACAGGTTTCGTAGCGGGCCGGGTCGTTGAAGATATCCGTCATCATTCCCGGCCATCCGGTCTTGATGGCCAGCTCGCCGATGCTCATGGGCGGCAGGGGGTCCCCGTTTTCATCCAGGATCGCGGCTTCGATTCCGGGAAGGGGTCTGCCCATGGAACCCGGCTTGACATCGGCGCCCGGGGTGTTCGCAATGCAGATGATCCCGGTTTCCGTCATCCACCAGATGTCATGGGGGACGATGCCCAGGTGTTTGCGGCACCAATAGATGACATCCGGAATCAGGGGCGCGCCCACCGTAACGATATGGGCAAGCGTCGACAGGTCGTAGCGGCAGGGCAGGTCCTCCCCTGCAACCATGATCTGGTCCATGATGCGGGGGGTGGTGTACCAGACGTTGACCTTGTATTGTTCCAGGATATAGTACCACCTGGATGCAGAAAACGTGTCTTCCACGGCCAGCGCGGTGATCCCGTGGAGCCAGGGCGCGAATCCGCCGTACACGGTGCCGGTCACCCAGGCGGGGTCCGCGTCCACCCAGAGGATCGTATCGGATTTGATATCCAGGACCCACTCCGCCGTGGCGTATATGCCGGCCATGTCTCCGTGACAGTGGACGATCCCCTTGGGCGGGCGCGTGGAGCCGGAGGTGAAGATCATGTAAAGCGGGGTCTGCCTGGGAAAATACCGGATAACGTGGTCCGCCGGCATCCGGGCGGCAGCCTCCGCGGTGTTCACTTCCTCCGGAAAAATCCCCGGGGCGGGCCCCTTTTGCAGGAAAATCACGGGGACGTCTCCGGAATCGCCGCCGGAGGGTACGCTATCGGGAATTTTTTCCACGAGATCGGGCGTCGTCAGCACCCCTTTCGGGCGGATCCCGGCGACGCGGCTTTCAACCTCGTGGATGGTGGAGGTTGAAAAAACCGGACAGAACACGACTCCGATCCGGGCGCAGGCGGCCATGGCGAACCAGGTTTCGGGGACCGCGGGCATGTAGACCATGAGGCGGTCGCCGACTCCGAAACCGTAGCGTTCGAGCATGGTCGCCCACCGGCATGAGACGTCCTTCAATTGGGCGTATGTCCAGGATTGCTTCCTGTCCGCCGACCGGAAGACAAGGGCCGGGCGATCCCGGGTTTCCGGATTTTCGGCCCAATGGTCGATGGAGGACGCGATGATGTTGCACCGGTCCGGCCCATCGGGGAAAAACCGGTTTTCCAGGGATTGCCAGGAAAACGTGCTCCGGGTTTTGTCGTAGTCGGCCAGGTTGGCCGTGTCCGGGTATTGCGCGGGTATACGGGCCTTGATCATGGCGATATGATTCCGTATGGGAGGTGTGTGTCGATCACCGTCCGAATAAGGGGCGCCACATGGTCCGGCGGGGTTTCCGATGCTTTTAATGCTTCCGGGGTTTCAATTTTTCCGGGCTTGCAAAGGGCTTCGAAGACCGATGCCACCGAGCGGGTCAGGGCGCGCGGTTCGTATCCGCCTTCCAGGGCGAAGAACAGGGGCGGACGGGTGCCGCCGGGTTTTTCCGACCACTCGATGATTCCCCGGGTGATGCGGCCGTACAGGTTTTCCGAAAAAGCCGATTTTCCCACCGGGTCGTCCGCGTGGGCATCGAATCCGGCCGCCACCATGATCATCTCCGGGTCGTAGCCTTTGATTGCCGGGCGCAGCGTCTGCTCGTAGAGGCGGATCATGTCGTCGTCGGTCATTTCGCGCACCAGCCCGATGTTCATGGTGTATCCAAGGCCTTCGCCTTCCCCGGTTTCCGTGACGTATCCCGAGTAGGGGTAGAGCCCGGGGTCGTGGGTTGAATAATAGTATACTTTGTTGTCGTTATAAAACAAGTCGTTAATGCCGTTTCCGTGATGGATGTCCCAGTCAACGACCAGAATACGCCTCAGTCCATGGATTTTCATGGCATGGCGCGCCGCGATGGCGATATTGTTGAAAATGCAAAAGCCCCCGGCCCTGTCCGCGAGCGCGTGGTGCCCGGGCGGGCGCACGAGCGCGAAAAACGCGTCGACGGACGGGGCCATCAGCATATCGACGCCCCGGATGCACGCGCCGGCGGCAAGCCATGCGGCCATATAGGTCCGGGCGCTTACCTGCGTGTCCGGAGCCATGGAGCTGATGCGCTGCTCGGCGGTCTTGAGAATCCGCCGGACGTGGCCCGGTGTGTGAACCATTTCCACCTGTTCCACGGTGGCCGGTTCGGCCCGGATCACGGAAAGCCGGTCTTTGAAGGTGCTTTCCATCATCCGGTGGATTTCCGCAAGGCGTCTGGGGTGCTCCGGGTGGCCATGGCCGGTTTTGTGCTCCAAAAACCGCTCGTCGATGACTGTGCCGACGCGAAGTGCCCCGGCGGCGTTTCTGTTTCCGGATTTGTCCCCCGCCGCCGTCATCGGGATCCGTCTCCTGCGTCCTTCCCGTTGTCAGCCCCCTCGTCCGCCTCGTCGAAGCGGCAGCTCAGCACGATGATATCGTCTTCGCGTTTTTTATGGATCGTGTATGGCAGCCGGTGAAACAACCGGATCATTCCCTGGTTGGTGGGGTCCGTATAGGCCACCAGTCCGTCGATGCCCTTCTGTTTCGCCGCCTCGGCAAGCTTTCGGATCAAAACGGTGGCAACGCCTTTTCCCTGCCACTCGCGGCTGACAGAGAAAGCCACTTCGGCCATGTTATGGGGGGTTTCCAGCATGTAGGCGCCGATGGCGACGACCGATCCGAAACCGAATTCCCCCTTGATCGCCAGCAGGGTCAGGTTCCGGACGTAGTCCGTTTCGATGATGTTTTCCATGTCATCCTGGAGAAAGCTCGTTTTGTCGTAAAAAAACCGGGCCACGACATCCTTTTTGTCCAGGTTGTAGAAATGCTCCTGGATGCGTCTTCCATCCACCGCCTTGGCCGGCCGGTAGGTGATCATTTCCCCGTCGGTTTTGCGGCGCTCCTCCAGGCCGGCCGGGTAGACGCTCCGGATGGCATGGCCGAGTTTCTTTCCGGGTGTCATGTACCCTTTTTCGCGGGCCATTTCAAACAACTCTTCCCGGAAATCGGGATGCGCCAGGCTGATCATGGCGGTGGCCCGCTCCTGGAGATTTTTCCCGAACAGGTTGACCGCCCCGTACTCGCTGATGACGTAGGAAACGTCGTTTCTGGGGACCACGACCCCGCCGGTCAGCTCAGGAACGATCCGGCTGGCCTTTCCGTCGATGGATGTGGAGGGGATCAGCAGGATCGACTTTCCGCCGGGCGATATGGATGCTCCCCGGATGAAGTCCAGCATGCTGGAGACGCCCGCAAAATAATGATGCGGAAGGGCGTCCACCGATGCCTGGCCGGTGATGTCCATTTCCATGACCATGTTGATGGAGACCATGTTCCGGTTCTGGGCGATGATTCCCGGATTGCAGATGTAATCGGACGGGTAGAATTCGATTGACGGGTTGTCGTGGACGAATTCATAGAGGTGCTGGGACCCCACGGCATTGGATGCGACGATTTTGCCGTCGTTGAGCCCCTTGTAGCGGTTGGTGATGCTTCCCATGGAGACCAGGTCCATGATTCCGTCGATAATGTACTGGGTGTGGACGCCCAGATCGTTTTTGTCCGCAAGTGCCAGGAGGATGGATTTGGGCGTGGCGCCGAGGCCGAGCTGGAAGGTGGATCCGTCCTCGATGAGGGTAGACAGCTGCCGGGCAATTGCGTGGGCGGTCTCGAACTCCGGCAGTTGTTCGACGGTCAGCAGCGGCTCGTCCATCTCGATGATCACGTCCACGTCGTTGACGTGGATGAAGCTGTGCCCGAGAACCCGCGGCATGTGCTCGTTGACCTGCACAATGACGATGTCTGCCGACTGTGCTGCAGCAAGCCCCACGTCCACGGATATCCCCATGCTCATCCAGCCGAAGTCGTCCGGCGGCGAGGTTTGAATCAGGGCCGCCTGCAGGGGGAGGTGCCGCCGGATGAAAAGGCCCGGTACGGCGGAGATGTTCATCGGGGTGATAAACGGCAGGTTGGCGGCCAGGTGCCGTGCAGCGGCCGAGCCCTGGTAGATGTTTCGGATGGAAAACTGTTCGATGCGATTCTCGCTGGCAAGTCTGGTAACCGGAGACTGGGCGAGACTCATGAGGCGAACGATTTCGAGGTCCGTAAAAGTGTTTGCGGATTCAACCAGGGATTTCACGAGGTGCTGGGGTTCGCCGCAGGATGACCCGATAAAAACCCGCTGGCCGCTTTTGAGCAAAGACATGGCCTGCTGCGCGGTCATCCGTTTCTTGATGTATTCGTCCGGCCAGTAGTGGGTCTTGGGCATGTGTGGGGTCCTTTCGGGAAAAAAGAAGCAGGCTGCGGCAAGCTGTTTCCGGTGAAATTGCCGGTCTTAGGTTTATGGCCTGTTAAATGGCCGGGTGCATGGTCCGGCCAACAGTCTGTTCCATGACCTGGCCCATGGTCTCGCCCGGTCCGGGATTTAGCCGATTTTTCCGCCAGGTTTTCTTTTGGCCGCTTCAATAGGTTTTTCCGTCCTCATCCACCATGGGAACGAAACGGACGGGCAGGGATTCTTTTTCGACGAGTTTTCCGTCCCGTTTTTCAAGCAGCACCAGCTTCTGGTCCCACGCTTGTCCAACGGGAATGATCATGGTGCCTCCCTCGGCCAGCTGCTCCTTCAAGGGTTCGGGCACGTCCGTGGGGGCGCAGGTCACCATGATGGCATCGAACGGCGCATGTTCCGGCCATCCCTTAAAGCCATCTCCGATTTTTACGTCGATATTGGTGTAGCCTTCGGCGTCGAGCACTTCGGTTGCGCGCCGCCCGAGGGATTCAACGATTTCGATGGTATAGACGTGTTCTACGATTTCCGCCAGAATGGCCGCCTGGTATCCCGAGCCGGTGCCGATCTCGAGCACGCGGTCGGTATCGCTGAGACTGAGCGCCTCGGTCATGAAGGCGACGATATACGGCTGGGAAATGGTCTGCCCCTCACCGATGGGCAGCGGCCGGTCTTCGTAGGCCATATGCTGGAGGTGACTCGGTACGTAGCGGTGGCGGTCGACCTGCCTGAAGGCGGAAAGCACGTCCTGGTCGGTAATACCCCGCGCCGCGATCTGTTTTTCGATCATTTCCATTTTCTGCTCATGAAACGGGTTTCGGTTTTCCCCTGCTCCATTGTTTCCGGCTTCATCTGCAAATGTAACGTTCCTGCCGGTTTCCGCAACCGCGGCAGTCGCCAGAACAATACCCGCCGCCATAAAACACAGGATTCGAACCGCCTTCCAAGCCATACGCCTTTCCTCCGATATGGTTTTACCATTCATTATACATGCTTTCCCCCACCCCGTGCAACCACCAAAAGATTTGATGCGCTTTCTTCGTCGGCACATCCTATGCGGCTGTTCCACCGTATATAAGGAGGTGTTCCTCTCCCCCCGCTTTTATCGAAATCGAAATTGAAATCGGCATTGCCATCGAAATCGTCGTCCAAATCGAAATCGGCATTATAGAACATCATACAAATAGAAAAAAATGTAGCCTAAAGATACAATTCCATGCTATCTCAACATAAATTTCAACCTAACCATCATGGAGGTGAGCAGAAAATGGCACATTTCGACAACAACAATCGGGAAAGCTGGGCCAGCCGGACGGGGTTTATCCTCGCGGCGGCCGGATCGGCGATCGGGTTGGGCAACATCTGGCGCTTTCCATACATGACCGGCGAGCACGGGGGAGCGGCCTTTTTGATCATCTACCTGATAGCCATCGTATTGATCGGTTACCCTGTCATGGTCAACGAAATCATCATCGGCCGGAAAACCAACCGCAACCCGGTGGGCGCCTTCAAGGCACTGGCCCCGCAGACCCCCTGGTATATTGTCGGCGGGCTCGGCGTTTTTACCGGGTTTGTCATTTTGTCATACTACGCCGTGGTTGCCGGCTGGTCGCTGGCCTATATCTTCAAGGTAATCGCTTCCACCACGACGCCGGGTATCAATCACGCCGATGTGTTCGTGGGGCATATCACCAGCGTGTGGGAGCCTATTTTCTGGCAGGCCCTCTTCATGGTGCTGACCGCAGGGGTTATCGCGGCCGGCGTCGTAAAAGGCATCCAGCGGTGCGTGACCGTCCTGATGCCGGTTCTGCTCGTTATTTTGGTCATCCTCATCCTCCGGGCGATCACCCTCCCGGGCGCCGGGGAAGGCCTTGCATACTACCTTCGCCCGGATTTTTCCGAGGTAACCGGCAGGACCCTTCTGGGGGCCATTTCCCAGGCGTTTTTTACCCTGAGCTTAGGGATGGGCGTGCTGATTACCTATGGCAGCTACCTTACGGCAAAAGATGAAGTTCCAGGGAATGCCGTATCCATCGTGGGCCTGGACACGGGCATCGCGCTCATGGCAGGCTTTGCGATTTTTCCTGCGGTATTCGCCCTGGGATTCGAGCCGGGCGCCGGGCCGGGACTGGTTTTCATCACCCTGCCGGCCGTGTTTGCCGAAATGCCCCTGGGCGTGTTTTTTGGAATTCTTTTCTTCCTCCTGCTGAGCATTGCCGCGCTGACCTCGGCGATTTCCCTTCTTGAGGTTGTCGCCGCATGGCTCATCGACGAAAAAGGATGGGCCCGCGGCAAGGCTGCTGCCATGATGGGTATCATTATATTCATCGTGGGCCTGCCCGCCACCCTGGGCTACAGTGTGCTGAGCGGCGTCACCACGCCCATCCTGGATATGGATCTCCTTGACACCTACGACTGGTTCGCCAACAGCATCTTCCTGCCCCTGGGCGGCCTGCTGGCGGCCATCTTTACGGGTTACATCTGGGGTGCGCGAAACGCCATTGACGAGGCCAACAAGGGAGCTGTCGGGTTTCGAATCGGTGCATGGTGGGGCTTTCTCATTCGTTACGTGGTCCCCGTCCTGATCATTGTCATTATGGCGGTGGGGCTCTACGATCTGTTCTAATTCCCATCTCAAAATTCGGTTTCACCTGCTTTCCTGCGGCGGGCCGCCTGGCGGCCCGCCGCAGCGTTTTCAGGGGGAAAGTATTTTTTTTTGACTTCACTGTGCCCGATGGATACATTCGTAATGTAGGGCTTGGACGAAAACCGTCTTGTTCTCCGGTTTCTGCGTCCAGCTCAAATTTTAATCCTCAAAATACGCTAATTTTTCATGCGGTTAAAGTTTTCTCCGACCTTGACCTTGACGAAAAATTCCGATTTTCTTTAGGCCGCTGATATAAGACGGTCACAAACGATTGTTTTTCCGTTTTTCATTCACCAGAAACGCCATTAACACGAAACAAGGAGATTGGATGAAGCCGAAACAAAAACAATCGCTTCCCCTTTTTGCGATCATGAGCCCCCGCAATAAGGCCGTGCTTCTTGGCGCATTTTTTCGCTCCCCATCCCATGGGTTTTTAAATATCACCCCCAGGATATCTAATGTGCAGTAACGCCGGGTTCTTCAGTACCCCTGCACCCTTTTAAAGCACTGTTCACACGCCTACAACAACCAAAAGCATAAGGAGGGACCTATGGCGCAGCAGGAAACGTACGACGGCCATCTTGAGGCGTTCGAAAAAGTGGCATTCATCTCCGGTATGGATGAATACAAGCGCCTTTACGAACAATCGATCGAAGACCCGGAAACGTTCTGGGGGCAGCAGGCGGAAACGTATTTGGACTGGGATAAAAAGTGGGATTTTGTCGTTAAATATGATTTTTCCGAGGCGAAAATCGAGTGGTTCGGGGGCGGCCGGATCAATGCCGCCAAAAACTGTCTCGATCGGCATCTTGACACAATCGGGGATAAGATCGCCTATTACTGGGAAGGGGATGACCCCAATGAAACCCGGACGATTACCTACCGGGAGCTCTACCAGGCGGTCAACCGGTTTGCAAAGGTGCTTCAGGCGCAAGGGTTGAAAAAAGGCGACCGGGTCATCATCTACATGCCCATGGTCATCGAACTGGCCGTGGCAATGCTCGCCTGCGCCCGCATCGGGGCAATCCACAGCATCGTCTTCGGCGGTTTTTCCGCCGATGCCATCGCCAACCGGGTCAAGGATTCCGGGGCTCGCATGGTCATCACGTCGGACGGCGGGTACCGGGCCGGCAAGGCCATTCCCATCAAGGCCAACGTCGACAAGGCCATGGCCAAAACCCCGGAGGTGGAAAAGGTAATCGTTTTCAACCGGACCAACGCCGGCATCGAACTGAACCCGGAAAAAGAGGTCTGGTGGCACGAGGAAATGGAAAAGGTGCCGGCCGACGCCTACGTGGAACCGGAGTCGATGGACGCCGAAGACCCCTTGTTCATCCTCTACACCAGCGGCAGCACCGGCAAACCCAAGGGGGTGGTGCACACCCAGGGCGGGTATTTGCTGTTTACCGCCATCACCACGAAGCTCTCATTCGACCTCAAGGATGACGAGATTTTCTGGTGTACCGCGGATATCGGCTGGATCACCGGCCACAGCTACATCGTCTACGGCCCCCTGGCCAACGGTCTGACCAACGTCATGTTCGAAGGCGTGCCGTCATACCCGGATTTCAGCCGGTTCTGGGCCATCGTGGAAAAATACAAGGTCAACAAGTTCTACACCGCGCCCACGGCCATCCGGGCCCTGGCCCGGGAAGGGGATGAATATGTGAAAAAGCACGACTTGTCTTCCCTCAAGCTCATCGGAACCGTGGGCGAGCCCATCAACCCGGAGGCCTGGCGCTGGTATTTCAATAAGGTGGGCGGCGGCCGCTGCCCGGTCATCGACACCTGGTGGCAGACCGAAACCGGCGGGCATATGCTGACCCCGCTCCCGGCGGTGGGCCCCAACAAGCCCGGGTCCTGCCAGTTCCCGTTTTTCGGCGTCGATCCCGTGATCATCGACGACACCGGCCAGCCCGTCCGGTTTCCCAACGAGGAGGGGCTTTTGTGCATCAAAAAGCCCTGGCCCGGCATCGCCCGTACGGTATACGGCGACCACGAGCGCTTCCGTGAAACCTATTTCAGCCAGGCGCCGGGAATGTATTTCACCGGGGACGCGGCACGGTGCGACGAGGACGGCTACTACTGGATCATCGGACGGATCGACGACGTGCTCAATATCTCCGGCCACCGCCTGGGAACGGCCGAGCTGGAATCGGCCCTGGTGCTGCACAAGGGCGTCTCCGAGGCCGCCGTGGTTGGTTATCCCCATGATATCAAGGGGCAGGGGATCTACGCTTTCGTCATCCTCAAAAGCGGCGTGAGTGAATCGGATGAACTGAAAAAGGAACTCGTCCAGCAGGTGAGAACCGAAATCGGCCCCATCGCCACCCCGGACGTGATCCAGTTTACCGACGGGCTCCCCAAGACCCGCAGCGGAAAGATCATGCGGCGGATTCTCAAGAAGATCGCGGCGGGCAAAACGGATGAGTTGGGCGACACATCCACCATTGCCGATGAGAGCGTAATCGACAAGCTGATCGAAAATCGTGTGGACGTAGCTTCGAAGTAGTGTATATAGAGCCCGGGCGGAAGGACGGCTGGCTGCCCCGATGAAAGCCGTCTTTCCGGGCTTTTCGTGTCAACGCCTCCGGCCCTGACAGTAAAAATGCGATTAGGAGGAAAGCTGTGTCGTCCGATGTTTCGATGAAAAAAGGCTGGGTCGTTACATTCGCCGGAACCGGCGTGAATCTTGCCCTGGGTATCCTGTACACGTGGAGCATTTTCCGCTCGGAGATCCAGCGCTCGATCGTTGCCGGCGAGGGCTTCGAAATCGGCGGTTTCGACTGGAACCTGGCCGCCATCAATGATCCGTACGCGGTGTGCTGCCTGGTCTTTGCCTTTTCCATGATACCGGCGGGCAGGTTCCAGGACAAGCTGGGCCCCCGGCTTACCGCCGCCATCGGCGGCGTCCTGGTTGCCTTGGGATTCCTTCTTATCTCCCAGTCGACCGAGTACTGGGTCTGGATCCTGGGCTTCGGCATCCTGGTGGGGGCAGGCATCGGCTGCGGATATTCCGCGGCAATGCCCGCTGCAATCAAATGGTTTCCGGCGGCCAGGACCGGGCTGGTGGCGGGCCTGGTGGTTTCGGGATTCGGCTTGGCGCCGGCCTACATTTCTCCGCTGTCCAACTATCTCATCGAATCCTACGGCCTGATCCAGACCATGCAGATTTTCGGCGTGGCATTTTTTTTCGTGGTGGTCGGCCTGGCCATGCTGCTGATCAATCCACCGGCGGGGTATAAGCCGCCGGAGCAGCCGGCGGCAAACACCGCGAAAATCCGCCCCGTTGTCGAGGCGCGGGCGTCCGAAATGCTCAAAAGCGGCAATTTCTACCTGATCTGGTTCGCCTACTTCATCGGTGGGGGCGCTGGCCTGATGGTGATCAGCTCCATCAATTCCATGGCCCAGCAAAGCCTTGCGGAAATGGCCTTTCTGGCGGTGGTGATCCTGGCCGTCGGCAACGCGGTGGGCCGGATTGCCGCCGGCGCCATATCCGATCGGATCGGAAGGGGAAACACGCTCATGATCATGCTGGGGACCCAGGCCCTGCTGATGTTCGTCGCCATGGCCGTGGTCGACTCCCCGGGCACCGGCGCCTTGCTGATGATCATACTGGCCACCCTCATCGGGTTCAATTACGGCACGAATTCTTCCATATTCCCGGCAATCACCAAGGACCTCTGGGGGCTTAGAAATTTCGGAATCAACTACGGCCTGGTCTTTTCTTCCTGGGGCGTCGGCGGGTTCGTTTTTTCAAGGGCTTACCAGATGATAGAATCCGCAACCGGCGGCCAGTCGGCCATGGCATTCATGGCCTCGGGCATTATCCTGCTGGTCGGCGTCGGCCTCGCCTGGATCATCAAGCGCCAGTTGATCCTCCTGCGAGACCGGCAGGACGAAGCATTCGCCGCCTCGACCGCCACGGCATAATTTTCCGTTTTCCAACAAAAAAAATGAGGTGAGGGGGGTTATTCAATCCCAAACCCTACCCCCCGACGCCGTTTCTTCAATATGCCGGTCAAACGCCCCGATTCGCTTCTCCCACGAATACCGCGTCACCATCTCTCCGGCCAGCCTGTGCCTTATCGTATCATACGCCCGGGGCGAGAGCAGAATATCCGCCATTTTCTCCACAAGCTGTTCTTGGGAGCTGTACAGGCAAACCCCATGAAATGCCTCCGGTATGATCTCGGGGTAGGAGAGCCGGTCCGGAACCAGTGGAATGCAGCCGCATGCGGCCGCTTCCGCAACGGCGATGCCGAAGTTTTCCTGCAGCGCCGTGCTGATGACGACTTCCCCTTGGCCCAACCAGCGGAAATACGCCGCCCGGTCCGGTTCATACCCGAATGCCGCCACGCGGGAACCAAGCGACTGCCGGGCTTTATCAAAAATCTCCGGTGTTTTTTCAAACCGCTCGCCCAAAACCGCAACGCTGAAATCCACACCCCGCCCGGCTGCCGCCTCCAGTGCGTCGAAAAAGGCTTCCGGGTTCTTGTCGTGTTCCCACCGATGATTCCATATTACAAGTCCTTTTCTTTTATTATCCATCCGTTTGGATGGCGCTTCCTGTGAAGCCGGACGGGTTTGGCTAAAATTTTTGCCGCCGCCTGCGCGATCCAATCCGGGAGAATTCAGTATGGTGTCCCCCGAAAAAACACCCGGATGGCAGACGAACGATTTTTCACGGATAACACCCGCGGCCCAATGGGGCCCGGCATCGGGCATTTTCCGGATAAAATGCCCGACGTTGGATAAAAACATCTCCATGTGAACCCCGGAGTTGAACAGCACCCGGTCGGCCGCAAGCGCGGAGGTAATGTCCGTGAAGGCGAACTGGTAGTCCAATTTTTCTCCCGGCGCCAACGGATAGGTGAACTGGTTTTCATGCATATACAGCAAAACGGGCGGGCAGGGCCTGCCGTACAGGGCCCGGTAAATCGAGCGGAAATCGGCTGCGCTCATAAGCGATCCCGCCAGAATCAAATCAGGGGTCTGATCCGTATCCGAACACACACCCCATCGACCTGCCGCTTTGCATGCCCGGGCAAAATGAAGCGCCGCGCCCCGCATCCGCCATTTCCAGAACCGGGCGGGCAGGGTGAGCATTTTCACATCGTGCCGCGTGGCGGCCGCCAGCCCGTCGGCAAAGAGCCTGTGCGATCCCCCGTAAAACGGTTCCAGCAGCACAACGTTTTTCCTGTCTTTCATGTCGGTTTCGTTCGTCAGCACATCCTATATTCCCTCGTTTTTCCGGGTTGTTGATTGTGCAAATCTTCTTCGCTCACAGATCACACGGATTGACACGGATCAAGCCGGCTTTGATACAAAGCCGGCTTGAGCATCCGGTTTAATCCGTGTCCATCCGTGTGATCTGTGGGCGATAAAACAAAAAACCCCGTTTCCGGGCGACAATATACTTGAAAATAATACCAAATTCATTATAAATAAGTAGAAGACATAATGCAGGGGGTGTTATTTTCTGCACAAAGCCCCCTGGCGTACCCCGGAATTCCCCATGGAACGGCCCCCGGCCGGCCGGCGCCCGCCGCAGGGCAGGCGCTGGCAGGCGGTTTCACACACTTAGCGGCCGAAGGAAAACCAGGATTTTTCGTCAAGTTCGGGTAAAACGAAAAAAACGGTTTTCGTTCAGCCGCGACTCAGGAGGTTGGTCTTGAAACGGATATGGCTTTGGTTCTTAATTTGCACGGCGGTTTCGATCATTGGCGGATGCATCATCGCACCCCAGGTCAACCTGTTCAAAGACGCCTCCGATCCCTTGGAAGAGTTCCGCCTGTCCGGCACCGAGGAGGGAAAGGTCGTGGTGATCCCGGTGGAGGGCATGATCAGTACCGAAGGCGAAGACCAGATGCTCCGGAGCAAGCCTTCCACGGTCCAGGAAGTCGTATCCCAGCTCGACCTTGCCCGTTCGGACGACGAGGTCGGGGCGGTTTTGATAAAGATCAACTCCACGGGCGGATCCGTTACCGCAAGCGATATCCTCTACAGCGAAATTGACCGGTTCCGCGAGGAAACCGGCAACACGGTGGTTGTCGCGCTGATGGACTACGCGGCCTCGGGCGGGTATTACATCGCGCTGCCGGCGGACCATATCCTTGCCCATCCCACCACGGTGACCGGATCCGTCGGCGTCATATACCTTCGGCCCACCGTTTACGGGCTGATGGATAAACTCGGCGTGAACGTCCATGCGGACACTTCCGGCGATTACAAGGACATGGGGTCTTTTTTCCGCCCCAGCACGGAAGACGAGGACCTGCTTTTTGCATCCATGGTGGGCAGCCTGGGCGAGCGTTTCATGGAAAAGGTCCGGAAGCACCGGAATCTTACCGAAGATGCCGATGCGCAGATCCGCAGCGCACGGATTTATCTGGCGGAAGAAGCCCTGGCCGCCGGCATGGTCGACAGCGTCGGCTACCTGCCGGACGCGCTCAGGGAAGCCAAAATGCTTGCCGGGCTGCACGAAAACAGCAAGGTGGTAGTCTACCGCCGCACCCGGTTTGCAAACGACAACATCTACAATCCCGTGACCATGCGTGCGGGGTCCGACCCATCCGTTTCAGTGGAAACCGGCCTTCCCCGGCAGTTTGCCCGAACCGCAACCGGCTTTTACTACCTCTGGTTGCCCGGCCTGGAAAACAATTGAATATGCAAAACACGTTCGACCCGAAAATCAAAACCATCATGAATGCCCTACACGCCCGCGGGTTCTTCCTCAAGGGGATCCGCCAGGGAATCCGGCTGAAGCTGGAAGACGGCATCGATGTGGATATCTATACGTTGAAATTCGACGCGAACAAGCTCCGGGCCCGTCTGAAGCTGCGCGTCGCGGACAAGCACAAGCGCATCCGGATTATCCGTCATGTGACCGAAATGCTTGAGGACGGGCTCAGTGACACGTCGGAAGTGGAGGAATTCAAGTTTTCGAGGTGCATATCCGGGGATTATTACTACTACGCCAGGCTGTTCATGCTTGATATGGACTTCGCCCGGAAGCCTGCGGAGCAGCGAACGGATATCATGGTTGCGCGCCGGGGGGCCGCCGACACCAACGACATGAATGTGGAGCAGAAAGGCGACCTCCTTAAAGTCGTTGATATTTTCGAATCCGTGGATTCGAAAATGTTCAGGCAGGCGCTGGACGATTTGGGGCTTTCCCGCACATCGATTCTCCGCGTGTCCCTGACGCGCATTTTCCGCTCGGCAACGGACGCGGACGAGCTGAAGGCGGTGATTCGGGAAGAGGGTTTACGGATCACGGATCCTTCCGACCGCACCGAATTGGACAGCATATTGACATCCAATTATGTGGAGTTCCTGGACCCCGTCATCCGCATGCTCCACCAGTCGGTTTTCGACGACCCCGATATGGAGGTTTCCATCACCGATTTGTAGGGTTGGTCATGCGGGTATAGGATGTGCTGATGCAGGGAAGCGCATCATCAATGACCTACCGCTCCCGCACCGCCCTCACAACCCCGCACTCCCTCGAATCCATGCGGCCCCCCCTTGCCCCATGCTCCGGATGCACCGCAAGAACTTCCACGATCCGGTACCATCCTTCGGAGTACCCGGAATAGCTGTTCCGGCTCCAATACAGCTTTTCCTCAAAAACCGGAAAAGGCGGATCGGTTTTATACAGCGAGGCCAGCTCCTCCGGCGTGGGCAGCCGCCAATCCGAGTACCCCCCGGTTTCCAGGCTTTCCGCGTAATCCTGTGCCCCTTCGAAGGCCATGCAATTGGCCGGCCCGCCGGTGGAAGAATCAATCAGGGTCCACATCAACCCGGTCCGCGAGTCTTCCACCACCCCGGCTTCCGCCTCCGAGAAGCGGTTTCCGGCTTCCTGGAGTTTTCCCAATATTTCGCCCCTTGCCGTTTCGAGCCGGGCGTCGGCTTGCCGTTCATCCACCCGCCGGATCGCCTCCTCGATCTCTTCCTCCAAAGGCGTGTCCGGATAGGCGGCCAGGTAGTCCGTGTACACGCGCCGGGCCCGGTCGTAATCTTCCCCCATCCGGCGGGCCTTCTGCTGAAGCGCCGCGAAAATGCGGCCCTGCCGGATTTCCTGCCGGTATCGTTCAAGCCTGGTTTTCAGGCGGTCCGCGTGGGCGTTGTCGTAGAGCACGATGTAATTTTCAGCTGTTTGCGCGCAGGTTTCCCAGTCTTCGCGTGCCTCGGCGTCCTCCAGGACGTTTTGGACGTAGATGAAATACTCGTTGCTCATATCGGCCAGCATCTCTTCGACTTCCCCGCTATGCCGGCCTTCGGGGTGGTTTTCAAGGTAGCGTGTAATGGCGTCGATTTTTTCGCCCGCGTTTCCTTCCACCACGATTTCGGACAAAGCCTTGAAATCGGCTTGTTCCACCGTTGCGTCGATTTCGGCAAGCGCCTGCTCCGCCCGGTTCGCGTAGGCGTCCGGCGGCCCGTAATCGAGATAATCCCTTAACGCGGCGCGGGCGGCCTCGTAGTCCTTTTCCCGGGCGTGGGTTTCGGCCGCGGAACTTGCCTTGTCATATCGCTTTTCATTCAGCCTGTCCTGCTGCTTGCCCAGCAATTCCCGCGCGTTTTCCACCAGCTCGCCGTAGCCCTTTTCCTCCTGGTGTTCCAGGATGTACTGCCGGATCCGGTTGATGCCGTCCTGGTAGTCGTCTTCTGCGGCAACCTGCGCTTCAAGCGCAGCGTAGGCTTCTTCCATGGCCTGCTGCCGGCTGTGGTTCACGTAGAAAAATCCCCCGGCAGCGGCTATGATCAGCAAAATCCCGAAAACCGCGCCGATAATAACAAAGCGTCGCTTATCCCCCTTGGGCGGCTCGATGGTCCAGTTTTTCCGCTTGCAGTAATCCTGGATGTAGCGCTCGGCTTCCTGCTCTTCCATCCCGAAGTCCATCGCCTTTTGCAGCAGAATTTCGTAATACTCCCGGCGGATCTGGCCGTTGAACCCGGATATGTCGATATCCGAATCGAGCTCGGCAAGCCTTGATTTGGCCAGGCTGATATCGTATGCGATGCGGCTTTCTTCGTTTCGGAAAATCGTGGCGCAGTGGCCGGCCAGCGTGTTTCCCGCGGTCACCTGGGCGTCTTTTTTCCCGGCCCCGGCCAGTTCCTTTTTTTTCCGGGAAATGGCGTCTTTAAGCGTTTCAAGGTCCGCGCTTTCATGCAGGCCCAGAAAATCGTAGAGGGATTTTTTCTCGATGATCTTGAGGTTTTCCCGGATCGATTTTTCAAGGGAGCGGTCCATCTGGCGCTGCTCCGGCGCATCCTTTTCAGGGCCGTTTTTCAGCATGGGGATGTAGACCCGGGATTTGACCTCGTCCACCTTGAGGTTGTGCCGCTGTGCGAGCTTCTTGATTTCCTCCTCGGTGATGTACCCCTTGGCCATCCGAAGGCTGAGCTGCTGGTCCACCCGGGCGAATTTCTCGTCTTTTTTCAGGCGTACCCGGTCCTGGATGTCCTTTTCCTCCAATCCGTGGCGCCGGGCAAGCTTGACGATCTCCTCCCGGGATATGAACCCCTTGCCCATGAGGATATCGATGTGCCGGTCAATCTCGCTGATCTTTCCGGCCTTGTCGCGGGCGGTGTGCGTTTTAGCGGCGGCCGCCTCCTGTTCGCGCCGGGCGGGATCGGTCATTACCCGGCGGATGTCGGGGATCATTGAGATGTATTGCTGGGCCTGCAGTCCCTTGGTGGGATGGTTTCTGTGCCGGCTCCACTCGGACTGTTTCCGGGCGATGGCGGCTTCGATGACTTTCGTATCGGTTTCCGGGGGATCGATCGAAAGGTCGAGCAGGATATAATAGTTTTCACGCTCCATAAAATATTACACTTACATGACCATATGCTTTTGCGTTCGGATCTTGGCCTCTTCGAATTCATCACCGCCGATTACGGATGCGGTGTCCACCACCACGTTGATTTTCTGGGAGTTGGTGGTCTCTTCGGCCGTGATGTGAAGGCGTCCTTCCTCGTTGAGCTCGTAGGTGATCTGGATGGGTGAGTCTTCGGGAAGGTCGGGAGGAAGATGCAAAACCGCCTTTTTGATTTCGATGGCGTTGTCCAGGGGGATTTCCACCTTGCTGGTTTCGCTTTCCATGATGCGGATCAACACCGTTTTCTGGTTGTTCCCTGCAGTGTAGAATATTTTCTTGATGCTGACCGGTACGCCCGTGTTGCGCAGCACCAAATTGAAGACGATTTCCTCGTTGTTGGGATTGTGCGCCACCACGCCGAAGCTTTTGCTGGTGACGTTTTTGACCGTGAGCATGGCGTTTTCCACCGACGGCAGCGTATAGCCGCTTTCGTCGGCCAGCTCCCGGGCGGCCTGCCGGAAATCCTCGTCGGATATTTCCTTTGCGACGATCATCTCGCTCAAATTTTCAGGGCGCTCGATGGTTTTCTGGGTTTTTTCGGAAATCCGGCGGATGAGGTCGTCGTTTAGGGCCAGCTTCCAGCCGTAGATGGCCGCACCCTTTGCCACGGCCTCGTCCGGATCGAATATTTTCGGCGTTACCTTGAATTCCTTGGTAATCCGTGTGGCCACCTGGGGCATGCGGGTGGCGCCGCCCACCAGGATGAATTCGTCGAACTTCTGGTATCCCTTCTTTTTTGCCTCACCCAGCATTTCCCTCGTAAAGTCGACGGTCCGGTAGAGGAGGTCCTCGGTCAGTTCCTCGAATTTCTCCCTTTCCAGCATCAGCTTGATGCGCTGGCCGCCGTGGGTGATGGCCACCGGGGTCTTGGTGCGCTGGGAGAGGCTCTTTTTTGCTTTTTCGGCGGAGAGCTGAAGGTCCTGCCAGGTGTCCGGATCGTCCAGGATGTCCTCGCTGGTGCCTGTTTCTTCCTGGAATTTTTCCACGAGATAGGAGACGATCCGGTCGTCCCAGTCCTTGCCGCCCAGGTTGTGGTCCCCGCCGGTGCAGACCACCTCCACGGCTTCCTTGCTGATGTGGATCATGGTGACGTCGAAGGTGCCGCCGCCCAGGTCGTACACCAGAACGGTTTTTTTCCGGGAGGTGTCCAAAGAGCCGTAGGCGATGGCCGCGGCCGTGGGCTCGTTGATGATCTGGCGCACGTTGAAGCCGGCGATCTCGCCTGCCTTCCGCGTGGCTTCCCGCTCGTTGATGCCGAAGTAGGCCGGGCAGGTGATTACCACGTCGATGACCTCTTCGCCCAGGTACTGCCGTGCGTCCTGGGCCAGTTTTTTCAGGATGTAGGCGGATATTTCCTCCGGCCGGTAATGCTGGCCGCCGAATTCAAACAGGAAGTTGGGCTCCCCCATGGAGCGCTTGATGAAGCTGACCACCTCGTTGGGATACAGCTTGGAGGATTCCTTGGCGACTTCTCCCACAACGATGTTTTCTTCGTCGAAGAACACCACGGACGGCGTGACGCGCTCGTTTTCCGAATTGGGAATGATCACCGCCTTGCCGAACTCGTCGACATAGGAAATGGAGGAGTAAGTGGTGCCCAGGTCGATGCCGAATATGCGTTTGATCGATTTCTTGTTCAACTTTGATGCCTCTCGTAATAAGTCGTCAACTTTCAATCGTCTCGCCGCTTGGTAGGTCGTTAACTATGTAAACCGCGACCATCTCCGGTCGGATTACTTTTCCTTCCCATTCATAGCCGGGTCGCAGCCTTTCGGCCACGAGCCGGTTTTTTTCCGGGTCGTTCGTGGGGATTTTCCGGATGATTCGCTGCCGGACCGAGTCATGCTGGTTTCCGGGGCAGGTATACGGGAAGATGCCCTGGAAGGTGAACAGATCCTCGAGATCCGAGCTGATCTGCCCGATGAAGTCAAGCAGCCTTTCCGTCGTGTCCTTGGGCCGGTTTTCCGTTTCATAGTACGCCTTGAATTTCCGGGTATCGTCGATGATCTTGATCAGATCGGATACGATGGAAACCAGGTGTTTTTTGATGATGCCCTCCCGGAAATCCTGGAGCTGGCCGTGCAACTCGTCGATGATTTGGTTTTTGTGCTCATCGTATTTCAGCTTGCCCTCGAAATGGCCGGCAAGGTGATCGATGCGCCGGCGGATTTCGCGGATTTCGTTCAGTACGGCTTCATTGCCCGTTCCGGTACCGGGTGTTTCTCCGGGGGAAGCCTCTTTCGAAGTCTCCTGCGGCATGTCGGGCGGGGTTTCCGCAGCCGTTTCATGCGTCGGCGGTTCATCGGAATTAGGCCCTTCCTTATATGTCAGTTCCTCGTCAAGAATGATGTCCACCTCGTAGGCATCTGCGGAATCGTCATCCACGGAGTCTTCTTTTCCGGAATCGTTGTTTTCTGTGTACTTCATGCAAGATAACCGGTGATGTTAAGGGGATCTCTTGCCGGGCGCGTATACAGAGCCGTGCGCCGGGCAGAGGATGTCGGGTGCGAGGCCGGCCCCTGGCCTCCAACTTCTGTTATTAAACGGTAGTCGGTCCGTTTTGTCAAGTAAAATCTAAGCGTTTGGGCGGATATAATACTATTGATTAAAGAAGGTTATGGCCGATAAAAACGGATGCCTGCTCCCCGATCCATTGGGTCCAGCCCTCCATGCCTTCGCCGGTTTTGGCCGAGACCTCGAACAATTGCATCCCGGGATTGAGCCGTCCGATATGCCCGCGCAATATATCGATATCAAAATCCGAAAGCGAAAGCATATCCGTTTTGTTTATCACGAGCGCGTCGGAAGTGGAGAACATAAGGGGGTATTTCAACGGCTTGTCGTCGCCTTCCGGCACGCTCAGAATCATGGCGTTTTTAATGGCCCCGGTATCGAACTCCGCCGGACAGACCAGGTTGCCGATGTTTTCGATAAAAACGATATCGAATGCGGGGCTGTCCAGCGCGGCAAGTCCTTGTTTCACCATCCGGGAATCGAGATGACAGAAGCCGCCGGTTTTCAGTTGAACGCACGCCACACCGGCATTCCGGATTTTTTCGGCATCCACCATGGAATCGATATCCGCCTCGATCACCCCGATGCGGAAGCGGTCTTTCAGGGCTGCGATAGTCTGTAGCAGCAGGGTGGTTTTCCCGGCGCCCGGCGAGGACATCAGGTTAACCACGAAGGTTTTTTCCTTCCCAAGCGTCTCCCTCAGCTCACGGGCCGCCGCATCGTTATCCGACAGAATTTCCTCTTTCACCTCGATCAATTTAATATCGCTCATCGCCTTCAAGATCCTTTCCGCAGCATTGTTATTCTGCCTGCATTTCGCGTATGTAATACTGTCTGCCGGATTCGAGCGAAAAATTCCCTTCCGCCCCGCAGTCCGGGCACCGGCTGCGGCCGATTTCGTCTTTTTCGATCTCGAAGGCCTTTTCGCAGTTGTTGCACCGGAGCACGATGGGAACCCGGTGAATGATAAGCCTGGCTCCCTCCGCCACGGTATTGCGGCTTAAATAGTCAAAATAATGCTGCATCCATTCGTCTTCGAGATCGCTCATCGCCCCGACATCCAGCGTAATGGAAACCACCCGCCGTACGGTGTTCTTTTCGGCATGTTTCTGTACAATCTTGAGGATATTTTCCGTTACCGGCAGTTCGTGCATGGCAGTCCTCTCATGGCGGTTTCCTTCGCTGGGTACCGGGCGTCGCTATCGGCGCATGTTACGACCACACCCCCGCAAGCAATCCCGATTTTCATTCATCCATTATAATAGGGTAAATAGTGTTATTTTAAAATCAAAAAGTGGCATCCGGCAATTGAAGCCCGGCAAAAAAGTATTATAATCTTGAATAACCGGAACGGAGGGGGTCCGGATTCCGGCGCGGCCCGGCAATAACATCTTGACAATTCCCCTTGATGAGGCTAATTTTTATTCGAATGCTTCGGCACAAAAGAAGCTACGAAGGGGAAGGTCGAAAAATACAGAAATGATCAATGGTAAAACGCATATTTTTCCATTATATTTTCCTGCGGAAGAAGACATCCTGAGCAGTCTGCCGAGGCGAATTGTTTTTTGAAATGAAAAATCGGTTTTCGTTTTTTTTGGCCGTTTTCGCACTTTTTTTTGCAATCGGGTTCATTGCAATCGGCCCGGCGGCTTCCGTTGCGGACGCAGCGGCTTATCCCTACACAATGCCCGCTGGCGGCGGCAAAAAGCCAATGCCGGTGATTGGTTTCATCGAAACCCATCGGGTGGAAGAGGGCCAGACAATCCACAACATCGCCAGGATGTACGGCCTCGGCTACAACCAGATGGTTTTGTATCACCCGGATATCGATCCGTGGATCCCCGAGTCGGGCAAGTCGATCGATATCCCTTCCAAGTGGATACTCCCTCCTACCCAGCGGGAGGAGGTGGTTATCAATATTCCCGAGATGCGCTTGTACCGTTTTTTCAAAGAGCATGAAATGGTCAAGACCTATCCAATCGGCATCGGGCGCGAAGGCTTCGACACCCCGATCGGCGAGGCCAGCGTGGCCGATCGGATTGAAAAGCCTTCCTGGACGGTACCGGCCAGTGCGCAGGAAGAGCATGGCAGAAAGGTCGTGCCCCCGGGCCCGGACAATCCTTTGGGCGACTATTGGGTCGGACTTTCTGTTCGGCATATCGGCATTCACGGCACCAATTTTCCATGGGGGGTCGGCCGGAGGGTCAGCCACGGATGCATCCGCCTCTATCCGGAGCATATCGAACAATTCTACCGGGAAACGCGGCCGGGAACTCGGGTCGAAATCATCTACGAACCCGTAAAGGTGGGTATGCGGGGAAATATCATATTCCTGGAGGTCCACCCGGACGTCTATGAGCGGATTGACGACATGGAATCCCTTGCCTGGTCGATTTTGCAGGAGATGGGGCTCAACGGGGCGGTGGACCCGGAGGCGGTTTCCCGGGTCGTGGCGGAGCAAAAGGGCGCGCCTGCTCCTGTAAGCAGCGGTTCATGAGGGCCTTGCCCCCGTGTACATCACATGGGGGCGGGATCTTTTTCACAACAACATAAATAAAAGGAGATTCAAAATGGCAAGAAAAACAGCAGTTCTTCTGTTCTGTGTATTTGCACTGATGGCGGGCACCTTTTTCAGCGGCTGCGCAAGCACCGGCGCCCTGGAAGAAGTTCGTGCGATAGCCGAAGAAGCGAAGAGCAAGGCTAATGCGGCCGACAAAGATGCCGAAAGGGCCTATAACAGGTCGGGCATCGCTATCCGCGACGCCCAGGAACACAGCGAGGCCGCAGAGCAGGCAGCCCGTGACGCAAAGGCCGCAGCTGACCGCGCCGAAGCCGCCGCGGAAAAATCCGAAAGAATTTTCGACAAAATCAGCGGCAAGTAGCGGCCGAAAGAAATTGCCGTTACGCCTTGACGGTTATCCCGCCTGCAACCCCACGCGGAGCACCGGAAAGGCAGGTGTAAAGATGTGGATGCAAAAAGAAGGGGGGGGGATGTTTTTTCCCCCTTCTTTTTTGGGCCAACCGGCCCGCAATGTTGTTTAACCACGGGCGCTCGCCCAGACCCTTTTTACTGTGAACAGCCAATGTATCTCGACTACTACCACCTTTCGCAAAAACCTTTCCAGATCAACACCGATCCGTCTTTTCTGTGGCTGGGGGAGAAGCACCAGGAAGCGTTGGCCACGTTCAAGTACGGGCTCCAGGAAAACAAGGGCTTCCTGCTGCTCACCGGCGATGTCGGAGTTGGAAAAACCACGGTCATCAACGCCATGCTCCGGTTGATGGGCGATGATGACCTGGCTGTTTCGGTCCATGACCCGAGTTTCGAACCGCTCGATTTTTTCAACTTCCTTGCCCGGTCTTTCGGCCTGCCCGGCGACTACACGTCCAAGGGCGCTTTCGTGTCCGATTTCAAGGAGTTTCTGCTACAGAATTATTACCGGGGCCGGCGGGTTCTTCTGATCGTCGATGAATCGCAGCTGCTTTCCAGTGAGCTTCTCGAGGAAATCCGCCTCCTTTCCAACCTGGAAAAGGACGGGGTGAAGCTGATCAACATCTTCTTCGTGGGGCAGCTCGAGTTCAACGACATCCTGCTTCGCCCGGAAAACCGAGCCATCCGGCAGCGCATCACGGTCAACTACAACATCCCGCCCCTTTCGGAGCAGCAAACCGGCGACTATATCGAATATCGCCTGGCCGTAGCCGGCGTTTACAAGAAGCTTTTCGACAAGGCCGCCATCCGGGAGGTTCACCGTTTTTCAAACGGCTACCCCCGCCTGATCAACATCATTGCGGACAGGGCCCTTCTCACCGGCTACACCCGGGATGCAAAAAAGATCGATCGCTCAATCGTCCGCGAATGCGCGGAGGAACTTGACATTTCAAACAACCTTTTGTCAGCCTCTCAACACGCGCCAAACGGCAGCAACCCCGGCACTCCCGAAACAAAAACCCCCTCCCGCCTCATCTACCTCCTCTTCCCTCCCCTCGTAATCCTCCTCGTCCTTCTCATGTTCTACTTCTCCGACACCCTCCTGCCTCTTCTTCCCCTCCCGTAATCCTCTATCTTCTCCTGCCCACTGACCACCGACTTCTGTCTTCCGCCTTTCCCTCTTTGTTCCAGGCCATCATACACCTTAAAAAAGTCGCGACCCGACGGCTTTGTAAAAAGTTCAAGATCAAAGCTTGCGCGATTTCGAAGAATGCAGCGTACCTGGCGTGCGTACATGTTTACAAGGCGTAAGCCGCAAATTCTGAGAAATCGCGCATAACGCAGATATTGGACTTTTTACGAAGCCGTCAAGTTTGCAGCAGATACGAAGAAGCGAATATCACGCTATAGTCGGCTATGCGGGATGTCTGCTGACAAAGCAGATGCGGCAAAATTCAAAATCCCTCACACCTTTAAAAACCGCATATCGGGAAGCACCAGCCCAGTGAGCTTCCCCCCGTACACCGCCCCCGAGTCGATCCCCACCTTGTCTTCCATCACGATCGGTTCATCTTCCGCGAAATGCCCGAATATCACGATCTTCTTCCCTCCCGGAAACCGCTGCTTCAAAAAGCGTCTTTTGTCCGCCCAGAAGAGCCACTCGGATCGCTGCATGGTCGGGTGTCGGCCTTTTTCAAAGCCGGCGTGGACGAAAATGTAATCTTCCGATTCCCAGTAGGGGAGCAGGTCATGCAGAAACCGTATGTGCTCCGCCGGGATCATGCTGTTTCCGGCGGCCCCGTCGAAACGGCTGATATTGTAGCTGTCCAGCGTTTCGAGACCGCCCGCATGCAAAAACAGCTCCCGGGGGGTCCCCTCCAGGTAATCCAGGAACATGATTTCGTGATTGCCCTTGAGAAAGACGGTCCGGGGGTGTTTTTTTTTAACCGCAATGAGCCGTTCGATCACGCCCCTGCTGTCCGGCCCCCGGTTGATGTAATCACCCAAAAAAACGAGCCGGTCCCTTTCGGGGTCCGGCCCGATTTTTTCAAGCAATCGATTCAAAGGGTCAAGGCATCCGTGTATGTCTCCTATCGCGTAAATCTTTCCTTCCAACCGCGCCATCCATTTCTTTTTCAGGCGGCTTCCGCCACCGCATATGTTTAACAGGTAATAAACCAGCCAAAACCCGGATTTTTCTTCAAGGGTTTATGATGCGCTTCCTGCGTCAGCACATCCTATA
>SLJY01000037.1 GCA_007134875.1 Desulfobacterales bacterium | reverse complement strand
TTCTCAAGTGGCAGCAAAACGACGATGGACACTCATCATTCCAACCGCTTGAACTGACGGAAGAAATGATCGACGGCGGCCCTCGCCTGCATATCGGCTGGGGCATTGGCGATGATTGGACCAACGAGGGCTCGGGCGAAAAAAGCGCGTTCGGCCCCCGTGAAAACGACGACGGCGGCCGGCCGGTGGCCGTGAACGTTGCCACAGGAGAAAACGGCAACACGGTAATCGATGGCGATATTGCCATTACGACATTTCCGGCTTTAACTAACGAGGACGCGGGCGGCGGGCAGGGCTATGCGGACCTGGAACAGGCCCGCGATGGCCGGCGCGGTTTTGTAGCCATCCATCGAAACATCAATGACAACGGCGAGACCCGTTTGCTGACCAGCCTCGTGCAGCCCGTTACATTGGGTCTTGGCGAAGTGGCGCTGGCAGCCGGCCGCCGCACGTCGGTCAACGCCACCACCAATATCGACCACGCCACCAACCGGGGAGGAAGCTGCCTGAGCTGCCACGGCACCATTTCTTGGCACGGCAACGGGTATACCGCGGATAACAACATTCAGGCCTGCATCACGTGCCACAACGCGGGCTCCCACCAGAGCACTGCAGCAGTCTATCCGGATACTCCGAATTCGGTGGACATGATGTACCTGATGCATAAGGCGCATTCGGATCCGGAGATTCTCTATCCCCAGAACATGCCCGGCCGATGCCATGCATGCCATGCCGGAAGCAATGAGGCGCATCCTGTGTGGCTGGAAGAAGACGGTATTACCTCGACGGAAATCAACGTGGAGTCCCTTGGGGAAAACAACTGCGCGCTCTGCCATGACGGCGGGATCCACAAAGGAAGGCTCGGCGTCATCTCCGACTGGCCCGGGTCCATCGAAAAATACGGACTTCGCGGCGATGGCACCGACGGAGAGTAGTGCCGGAAACAAAAGAAGCCATACAAATATAGTGGCCGAACGAAAACCAGGGTTTTTCGTCAAGGTCAAGGACGGCGAAAATTTTAACTGGATGAATACTTAGCGTATTTTGAGGATTAAAATTTGAGCCGGACGCAGAGATTGGCGAAAAAGACGGTTTTCGTTCAGCCAATATTTAACCGATCGGGGGACCGCACGTTCCCCCGGTCACTTTTCCCGCCCGGCTGAAAAAGCGATATACAAGAAAAGGCGGCTACCGGGGGGGATGCTGCGCCATCCACTTTTCCGCAAGCCGTTTCGCTTCGGCCACGTCTTCCGGCTCCATTTTTTCTTCCAGGCTGTCCCGAAGCGGTTCGGCCTTTGTCACCCCCCGCACCGATGCCAGGTAGAGCCACTTGTACGCCTGGATCCTGCACTGCTCGACGCCCCTGCCTTCCAGATACATGGTGCCGAGTCGGTACTGGCAGCCGACATGCCCCTCTTCCGCCGCCTCCCCATACCAGTGCGCCGCCCTGGTATCATCGCGCTCAACGCCCAGGCCTTCGCTGTACATGATGCCAAGGCCCAGCCGGGCAAAGGAATTGCCCTGTTCGGCGGCCTTCAAAAACCACCTGTGCGCCTGTTCATAGTCCCTGCCAATACTATTGCCCTTGTAGTAGTTGAAGCCCAGAAGCGCCTGTGCATCGGCATCCCCCTTTTCGGCCAGTTCCCGAAGCTCCGCTGCATAATGAACCTGCCGCGGGGAGCGTTTTTCTTCCACAGACTTCACCCCCGGACGACCGCAGGATGCGGCCGCCAGCAGGATACAGGCAAAAAATCCGATGAGAAACAGCAGTTTTACGGACGACACGCTCCCGACCAATCGGATCATCTGAATCTCTCCTTTTCCGTATCTTGGCGACCTGACTGCTTGCTTTCTTCGATGCGCAATCCGCCGGTCCGAAAAAACAATTCAAAACAGAATATCCGGCCGGCAGCATCGGGCAAATTTCTCTTCAAGGGCTAAGCAACTGAAATTCTATTGGTTAAATGTAACGAAAAGTATTGATTGTAATATTCAAATATTATGACAACCTTGAGATATTCCCGGACGGCTTCGTAAAAAGGCTAATTCCGAGATGGGCGCAACCGAAGAAGAATGCACTGTGCCGGCCGTACGTGAAATTCGCCAGGTATTGCGCCGGGCGCTGTGATTTGGCTTTTTGCGAAGCCGTCTATTTTTATTCATAATATAAACCCTGACATCACTTCAAGCCAATCCCAAAGAAAAGCCGGACTTATGAACGCGGAAACAGGGGAAACGGACAGAAAAATCTGGCATGCCATGCCGATTGACGAAGCTTTCGAAAAACTCGTATCTTCGCAGGAAGGCCTGTAACTTCTCAAAAAGCAGGGGCGCCCAATTATGACGGCTTCATAAAAAGTCCAATATCTGCGTTATGCGCACTTTCTCAGAATTTCACGTACGCTAAGTACTCTGCATTTTTCGAAATTGCGCAAGCCTTGATCTTGAACTTTTTATAAAGCCGTCAGATCGCGACTTTTTCCGAGTGCATCAGTTATTAAATGCGGCAAAAAGCGTTCCCGCACCCACCATGGGAAAGATTAGGATTACCGCCACCAGTAAATATTCACCACGATGCTACGCGGGAAACAATTCCGGGAGGGTCGGCTGACAAGCAGGATGCACAACATTCCGATAATAATCGGAATCTAGTAGCCATGGCGCTCCTGGCTATAAATAAAATCGTTTTTCTATTTTGGCATAAGTCTGGCTGGTCCTGTGATTTGCATGTGAAAGCGTCAGGGAACGGGAGTTGCCTGCCTTGTACTTTTTGACCACAGAGCATATATAATCCGAAATATGCAACAAATTGCAAGAGACAAGAGAAAAGTCAATTTAATGCCAATAGAGGAACGGGATGATAAGCGAATCAAAACTTTATTCGTGTCAGTGTACATCCCGGCTATGCCGCGACAGTAATGTGAATTTTGGAATGGAGCACATTGACAGATTCAATGTGCAAAATTCAGGATGCCCGGGAATACTGAATGCCGAGGCAAGCAATTTACACTGAGGCGGTCTCTTGGATTTCTGTATCCCCATAACCTGCAAAAGATTAAGGGTGGGAAACCATAAGTAAATGCCCCTTTTAGAAATTCTGGTGCTCCGCCGCAGCAGTGCATTATCTATTTCTCATAGCTAATTGGTTCTTTTACAGGTGGTTTTCTGCTGTCCTTCCCATAATTGATTACAGTCGCATCAGTATCAAAAGCTAATTGAACGGTATCACCCGGGATAATATGGGTATGACGTATCTCTTCAGCGCCTGCGATGGCCGTTAATTGAATGCCGCAACCATCGCCAGTCCCGTCGCAGACATCAAGGACAACACGTATTCGGTCTGTATCGGCGTTCATCTGGAGCACTTTTGCAGGCAATCGACTGGTGTGGCAACCCTGGTTGCCGTGGCCCTTGGCATAAATCCGTATTTTTTCGGGATCAATTGATATGAAAGACCCGACAGGTGCGATTCTGGAAAAATTTCCCATGTTCGTCATCAACTCCATGATCCCCTTTTCCTTCAGAGCCTTTACAAGAAACCGGTTTGCCGTATCCGGAGCAGCCAACCGGCCTGCGCTCAGGAACACTTTCCTGCGGGATAGCCGTTCTGCTTGAAGGGGGTTGTGGGTTGAAAAGAGAATCGACATATTTTTTTCGCTGCAAAGATCATTTATGATTTTTTCCACCACGACCTGGTTTTCAATATCCACGCCAGCCGTTGGCTCGTCCAGTAATAGAACCCTGGGGCTGCAGGCAAGTGCCCTGGCAATGGCTACCCGCTGGGTCTCCCCGCCGGAAAGACGATGTGCCGGCCGAGCGGCAAAACCGGACATTCCCACGCGATCCAGGCATTCCATAACGATCCGTTTTTGAGCAGAGCGTGCTTCCCCGCGTATTTTAAGGCCGTATGCCACATTGTTGAGCACCGTTGTGGAAAACATGATGGGATGCTGATCCACCAGAACCACTTTCCGGCGCAGGGGCAGCAGTCTTTTTTCCCGCCAGACTACCGCCTCTCCCATGAAGCGGAACAATCCGCTAGTAGGGCGTTTCAGCATGGCCAGGATATGCAGCAGCGTGGTCTTGCCCGATCCGTTTGGCCCCAGAAGGGCGCACGCGGTGTTCTCGTGCAGGGTGAGGCTGTCAATATCCAGGGCCGTAAAAGAACCGAAACGCATTTGGATTTCGGCAAGTTCATACAGCATCATCGATCTTCTCCATACCACCCCTGAATGACCTGCAGCAGAATGTTCATTGCCAAACTAACCGCGAGAAGCACGATTCCCAATGCAACGGCCAGAACAAATTCTCCCTTGTTGTGCTCCAGGGCCATGGCCGTGGTCATGGTACGCGTGAACCCCTTGATGTTTCCCCCCAGCATCATGGCAATGCCAATTTCCGAGATCACCCGGCCGAATGCGGCGATAACGGACCCCAATATACCGAAGCGTGCTTCCCGCAGAATGGCGATGGCGGTTTGAAGGGGGCCTGCACCCAGGGTCATTGCAGTGCGCCGGTATCGCTCATCGATTCGACTAACCGCGCTAACGGTAAAACCGGCCACCCAGGGCAGAATCAGGATAACTTGGCCAACGACAATGGCGGCAGGGGTATAGAGAAGGCCCAGATGCCCCAAGGCGCCCTGGCGGGACAGCAGCGCATAGACAAACAGGCCGATCACTACCGTGGGCAGGGCGAGCAGGGTGTTCAGGAGGGTAATGACACCCCGCTTGCCCCGAAAATGCCGTATGGCGATCAAAAACCCCAAGGGGATTCCCATTGCAGAGGCGATCAGCGTAGACATGAGACTTACCCTGAGCGATACCCAGACGATGAAATAGAGCTCAGGGTCCAGGGAAACAAGCATTGTAAACGCCTCTGCGAGGCTTTGGGTCAGAAAGTCCATTGTGCAATGCTTTATTGTTTATTGACCCTTTCGGGCATCCGGAAAGAAAAGGGGATGGCCATGAAGCTGATAGGAACCAATCACCTCCTGACCCCTTTCCGATACCAGCCATCTGGCGAAGGTTTCCGCCAGATCATTGTTCACGTGGGAAAACCGTTCGGGGTTTACCGGGATAACGCCGTAGGGGTTTTTCAACATGTCGTCTCCCTCGTAAATCACTTCAGGGTCATATCCTTGGGCACGGCCATACTTGTAGTGCAAATAGGTGCCTCGGTCGGAAAGCAAATACCCATCCTTTTCCCCGGCCATGACAAGTGCGGGGCCCATTCCCTGGCCTATTGCGAAATACCATCCCCTGCCGTCGATCGGTTCGCCGTGGCGGTTAAGGGGGAGGCCTGTGGCCACCCACAACTGTTTTTCACGCGCATGGGTCCCGCTGTCATCGCCACGTGAAATAAACGGCGTGCGGGCTTTAGCAATCTTTCGCATGGCCTCGGCGCTGTCTACTGCGTCATGGATTTTGGCCGGGTCGTTTTTCGGCCCAACAATGACAAAGTCATTATACATCACGTAATAGCGTTTTGTGCCGAAACCGTCTTCCACAAACTTTTTTTCCCGCTCTTCATCGTGAACAAATACAATGTCCACGTTGCCGTCCATCCCATCCCGAAGCGCTGCCCCGGTCCCCTTGGCAATGGCCCGGACGGTAATGCCCGTATCGGCATAAAATTCCGGCAACAGATAATCGAGCAACCCGGACGCTTCCGTGCTGGTGGTGGTGCTCATGGTGATGATTCTGCTTTCCGCCGAAGCAGTATTCATGGGAGTAGCGGTTACCAGAGAAAATATAACCAGAAAAAACTTAAAAAAATAACGCATCATGTAGCTTCCCCCGCTTCAGGTTGAGTTAAGCCTGCTGCCTACCCTTTGGCCAAACGACTATAATGGTCATTAATTGTTATTACAAGTTATTTTTTTCAAAAATTTCTATTAAAATCGACTTTAGATGATTATCATATCTAAAAACAACAAATGATATCTTGAGATTGCTTTCTTTCAGCACCTTTGGTATTCAAAAATGGATTATGTTCGGTTCCCCCACCTCCCTATATTGGAACGAAGAGGGCAGGCCATGAAAAAACTGCTTTCAACCAGAGAAGTCGCCGAATATCTGGGCGTCAACGAAAAAATGGTCTACACCCTGGTTTCGGAAAAAGGACTGCCCGCTTCCAAGGTCACCGGAAAATGGGTCTTCCCCCTGCACCTTGTGGATGCGTGGGTGGAGGCCAATACCCTGAACTATCCTACCCGAGCCATCGGCCATGAATCGGTCCACCCCCGCCTGATCGTCCTTGCTGGCAGCAACGATCTGCTCCTTGAAAAGACCATCGCCCTGTTCAACCGCTCTTTTCAGGATTTCCTTGCGGTATTTGCCAACCTGGGGAGTATGGGCGGTCTGCGCGCCCTTCGCAGGGATCTGTGCCACATTGCCGCTTCCCACATGCTGCAGGATGACGGCGTGGACTACAACTTTGAATTCGCCAACCGAGAATTCAACCAGGTGCCGGTAATGGTTAATTTCTGCCGCCGGGAGCAGGGCTTCATGGTGCAACCCGGCAACCCCAAAGGCATCGGCAGCATAGCCGATCTTAAGAAAAACGCCATCCGACTGGTAAACCGGGCCTTCGGTACAGGCACCCGGCATTTGTTTGACCGGGAAGCCCAAAAAGCGGGCATCGACCCGGAAACAATTGCGGGATACCACAATGAAGTCAACAGTCACATGGAGGTTGGCCTGGAGATTTTGTGCGGCCGGGCGGATATGGGCTTGGGCATTCGCCCGGTAGCTGGTTTGCTGGGTCTGGACTTTTTGCCGATCCGGTGGGAACGCTATGACCTTCTGATTGCCAAGGACCGGTTTTTTGACAAGCCCATCCAGTATTTTCTCAGCACTCTGCAGGAAACCGAATTCAGGGAGATTGCAATGTCGCTGGGGGGCTACGATGTCGCCTCAGCCGGCAAGATGGTTTATCAGCAAGAGGTTCATAAATAGCAATCAATTCAAATTGGAAACATCAAACACCAGATCATAACCTCACGGTGATTATTTTGCTTGATTGCACCATGCGGCTATGGAACGTCAGAAGTCCGGTTTTCCTGCTTGTGAAACATGGCGGAACCATGGCGCATTTTTGGATGAAACCGAAATCTGATCTCTCAAGCCCGGATGGCAATTTTTCTTGACTGGCACAAACTTTACCCCGTAAAACACAACATATATTCGTAAAATTCCGCTCCCCCCTTCATTCCCCCCTTCATTCACCAAAAACCTGGAGCATGCAATTGAATTTCCGATTTGCTATTATCTTTGTTTTGTTTTTTCCAGTTTCTTTCATTGCAAAGCCTGACTTTTGTGCTGCCGCATTCAACCTTTCAGCCGAAACCGGCACCGTGTGGTTTGCCCGCAACGATATACGCATTCCGGCCGATGAAGGCACCAGATTCGATCTGTTGGATTTGACCGGGTCTGGACCGAGCCCCTATATCCGCCTTTATGCTTCATACGCGTTCAATAAACGCCATTCATTGCGGCTAAATATCGCTCCTCTTACGGTCGATGGGACAGGAAAACTGGATAAGGATGTATTGTTCGAGGGCACCACGTTTAAGCCCGGTATCTCAACCAAAGGAACATACAAATTCAATACATATCGATTGACATATCGATGGATGTATCATCGCGGCATGAATTGGCACGGCGGTATTGGCGGCGCACTTTTGGTGCGCGATGCGAAGGTTGAGTTGCAGCAAGAATCGCTGAAGGAGTCGAATACGGATCTGGGTCTGGTTCCGCTCCTACACCTGTATGGCGCGTTTTTTTTAAATGATCGGTTATCAGCCATTTTGGATGTCGAAGGTGCCGGCGCTTCACAAGGCCGGGCTATTGATGCAGCTCTTAAAGTAGCTTATGAATGGCCGTCCGGATGGCATGCCGCAGTTGGATACCGCACGCTTGAAGGCGGAGCTGATAACAACAGCGTATACGCCTTTGCATGGTTGCATTTTGCACTTTTTGAAATCGGCTACGCCTTTTGAATCAAATTTTTGCAATTCAACTGTACTGATCATTTCAGAGAATCTGCCCCATTTTGGAACATGCAAAACGCCTCAATCACTTATATCGGCTTATCGGTTTGGATATTATAACCCCAAACCATCACTCTTCATCGG
>SLJY01000097.1 GCA_007134875.1 Desulfobacterales bacterium | reverse complement strand
TTTCCAGGAAGCCCAGCAGGCATTCCAGGGAGAAATGCAGCAGCTCGAGCAGCAGCTCCAGGAGATGGGCGAAGAGGAGCAGATGATGGCCCAGCAGATGATGCAGCAGCAGCTCCAGCAGCGGGGACAGGAACTCCAGATGGAAGCCATGGGCAAGGTCCGTGACGATATCCAGCGGGTTGCCGAAGAAAAAGGTTACAGCTACGTGGTGGATACCAATGCCCTCATTGTTGGGGGGAAGGATATCACCGAGGAGGTCATGGAGGAAATGGGGCTCGGGGAATAATATTCCCGGTTCGTCTTCCCCGGCTCGTCTCTACCGATTCGGGCTTCCCCGGCACCCCTGCCGGGTTGACTGGATTGATATGCGAATATCCGGTAAGACGTTCGGGGCCGACAGGCAATATTACACCCACGGTATATCCAAACACATCCGGCCGGCGGATCCCTCCGCTCGGCCGGATGTGTTTTTGCGCATGATTGCACCCCGCCGCACACTGACCCGCTACATTTTTTTTCTTGCCATCTGTTTTTCACATTCTTTGATTTTCCGTTGACCCGGGCATTTATTTCCCTGCCGGGATGTCTTATATTATAAAATGACCGAAATAAGATCAGGGTTTTTTTCAAGACCACAGGATGTGCTGAAAAGGAAGCGCATCGTTTGATGCACTCGTAAAAAGTCACGATCTGACGGCTTTGTAAAAAGTCCAAGATCAAGGCTTGCGCGATTTCGAAGAATACAGCGTACCTGGCGTACGTGAAATTCTGAGAAATCGCGCGTAACGGGGTTATTGGACTTTTTGCGAAGTCGTCATCGTTTAAATACCGCTATAACTGATGCCACGGGAGTGGTTTTTATGATGCGGTTCCTTCGTCAGCACATCCTATGGTCCCATGTTCATGCCGAATGGTTCGGCAGTCTCGGAGGCTACCCGTATCGGACAGATGAAAGGAGAATGCAGACGAATGAAAGCAGTGGCATTGAAAAAACAATCAGGTGTTTTTTATGCGGCAATGGCTTTTCTTGCGGCATTGCTTCTGCTAGCAGGCTTCCACGCCGGCTCTGTGGTCCATGCCGCAGCCCAGCAGCGTTCCGTTGCAATGGTCCCGCTCGATTTTGTCGACCTGGCCGCTGACGCAAGTCCGGCCGTGGTCAATATCAGTACCGTCAAAACCGTCGAGGGGCCGGGCCGGGTTTTTGAACATTTTTTCAGGGAGCCCCGCGGGCGGGATCCCTTCGATCAGTTTTTCGACCGGTTTTTTGACCCGTTTCAGCAGCGCGAATATCGCCAGAGAAGTCTCGGTTCCGGTTTTCTTATCGGCAAAGACGGCTATATCGTAACCAACCACCACGTCATACGGGATGCCGACGCCATCGTGGTGAAGCTCAAGGATGGCCGGGAATACGACGCCGAGATCATCGGAACGGATTCATCGACGGATCTTGCCCTGATCCGGATCGAATCCGAAAGGGATTTGCCGTACCTGGAGCTGGGGGATTCCGATAAGATCCGGGTCGGCCAATGGGTGCTGGCCATCGGCAACCCGTTCGGTCTGGACCATACGGTCACATCTGGCATTGTCAGCGCGAAAGGCCGGTTTATCGGTGCCGGACAATACGACGACTTCATACAGACCGACGCGTCCATCAATCCGGGCAACAGCGGCGGTCCCCTGCTCGACATGGAGGGCCGGGTCGTGGGGATCAATACGGCCATTATCGCGGGAGGCGACGGCATCGGGTTTGCCATCCCCTCCAGTATGGCCCGCACCATCATCGATCAGCTCCGGGAGAGCGGAGAGGTGACCCGTGGATGGCTTGGCGTCGGTATCCAGAACTTGGATTCGGATTTAAAGGAATATTATGGCATCGACCAGGGCGTGCTGGTTACGGAAGTGTTTTCCGGTCATCCGGCCGAAGCGGCCGGAATCGAGGTTAATGATATCATCGTCTCGGTAAGCGGCCGGCCGGTCGATTCCAGCAGAACGTTGTCACGCCTGATTTCGGGGCTGCCGGTCGGTGAGAAAACCGAACTGGCGGTTTTCCGGGATGGAAGCATGATGATGATCGAGGCAACGATCGCCAAACGCGATGAAGAGCCCCTTGCGCAAACCGTACAGCCGGCCGAAGAACTGGGTGTCCATGTAGCCGGGATGACGTCCGATATGGCCAGGCGTCTCAATCTGCGCGAGCCCCGGGGCGTGGTCGTGGAAGAGGTCGAACCTGGAAGCATCGGCGCCAGGGCCGGAATCCGCAGGGGGGATGTCATTTTCGAGGTCAATCGCCAGGAGGTGAAGAAACCATCCGATTTTGCGCGGATTATCGGCGACCTCGGGGAGAAGGATCCGATACAGCTCTATCTTCTTCGCGCCAACCGGGGGCACATGGTGATTACCATCCGGCGGTAGCCGTGTCGAATCCTCCTGTTTTTTTCCTTCAATATGTGGTAGCGGTGTAGTCGAAAGCGGACCGGCTGCACCGCCGCCATGTAAAATCATACGATCGTACGCCGGACAGCAAACCGATCGGCAAGAACGAAGGAAAGGAACACGAGGGAGCATGCAGGATCTTACCGGGTCTCAAAAAGCCAGGGTGGCCATACGCAATTTCAAAACCATCGCCAATGCGCTCGCCTTGCGGGGGTATTTCCGCCCCTCCGGGAAAATGGGCCAGGCCCTTGCGGACTGTCTGCTTGCCCTGAGCCCGGAAATCTACGGCAGCATGAATGACCCGCGGGTGGTGGAGCTAAAGGGCCTTGAATACGTCATCGACCGACTGCCACGTTCCATCGAGAAATCCACGCGGCTGATTCTTACCGAGGAGGAGCAGTTCAGCGACCAGGCATTCGAACGGATCGTTCCGCTGAAGCGGAGGCGTTCATGCTACCGGATCAGCGAAAACGAAATCTGCTTTGTCATAACCCGGGGACTGAGCGAAATCTACGATATCCTGACCCACCTGACCTTTCTCAACATCGAAGCAAAAAAAATCAGAAGCCGCATGACCGACGAAACGGGCAATTACACCATCGAGTGGCAGGCCCTTGAAGAAGCTGTCGGCGGCGTTGATACCATGAGTCCGGGGCAGCTAGACAAGGCCTTGTGGAACATCAGCCTGATACTAGGCCGGTCTTACCGGGAAACCCGGCAGACCTATGAATACCTGGAAAACAGCAAAAAGCTTCACAGCAGCAATTCGGGCCTTTTTGAGATCGTCCACAGCCTGGGGACCCGGGTGTACCGCGAAAAGCTTGCCCGGGAAAATTTTCAGATCGTCTACCTGACGCCTTCGCTGATCAATGTTATTTCCCATCAGCGTTACGGGCAGAAATGGTCGGACGACATCAAGACGATGCTCAGGGAAAAAGGCCTGGACAAACGCCCGCTCCACATTATCAGCGCAAACCTGCACAGCGTGGTCAACCTTCTTTACGGTTATGCGGCTGCCACGGAATGCCGCATCGCGCCGGATACCGCACCGGAGGCTACCCCGGATCCGCTCTACAGCTTTATCCGGTGCATCCGGGAGCAGGGGCCTGCAATCATCGATTACGCACTGGAGAACGGGTTTTTTGAACTTCCGGACCGATCCGGCACCCATATCGGCTGTCAGCTTATTGATACCGCACGTCTTGCAAGAATTCCCATGCATCCGGACCTCAAAATGGCAGTTGACAGAGCGCGGGAAAACCGGGAGGGCGATGCCGCAGATGATGGCGCCGCCGAATCCAATGCCCCGGTCATCCTGGTCATGGATTATGCGTTTGGCGCACAGGCGTTCGAGGCCATGGACTGCCTGCTCAATCCCTATCCGGCATCCCCGGCGACATCCCCGGCGACATGCCCGACACCCCTTGCGCATCCGGCAAACGCCCGGGAAGATGCTGCCGGGGAGGTGCCGGTGAACGTGGCCTCCGTATCCATCATGGGCAAAGCGGGGATTCTCACCGGCGGCAAGGGAGAGATCATGCTGGCCACGGCCCATGTGATCGAGGGGTCATCGGATAATTACATGTTTGAAAACGATCTGGATGCAAAGGACTTTGATTCGGATATGCCGGTTCATACCGGTCCCATGATTACGGTTCTGGGGACATCCCTTCAGAACCGGGACATGCTGCTTCGCTTCATGCACTCGTGGCGGACGGTCGGTTTGGAAATGGAAGGCGGGCATTACCAGCGTGCCATCAGCGCCGCCATCATCAAGGGGCACATCCCGAAAGACGTCAGGCTCCGCTACGCCTATTACGCATCGGATAATCCCCTGGAAAGCGGCCAGTCCCTTGCCGCGGGCGAGATGGGACCCGAGGGAATCCGACCCACGTACATGGTCACCAAGGTTATTCTGGAGCGGATCCTCTCGGGGCATTAGCCATGGGGTATAACGGCTGCTCCTTTCCGGATGTGCGTCATTTCATGGTAACCCGCTGAATACGGTGTACAGCGTAACAGCAGATGCGCATCGGTTGATCGTTCATTTCAATGCGGCGGAAACGGCATCGGCCGCACTTCCATCGGCTTCAATCCCTTTGATCCGGTACCGGTCGAGACCCCGCTGCAGGTTCCTGCCGATACCCCCGCCGATGAGCGTGTCCACCTGCTTATCGGCCAGCCATGCCGCCATGGCCGGGCCCGCCTGCCTGTCCCGGTCAATGGGTCTTTCATGGATTTCCAGAAGCTCGCCGTTTCCGTCAAAAATCAGTATGTACGGCGTCCGGGCCGTTCGCCGGCTGATTTGCGCATCGTCTTCCGGACGCTCCGCGGCGACCGCGATTTTTCTTTCTGCCGCCTGAACATCTGATGCCGTCATTGCAAAGCCGGCCAGCATGATTATGCCGATACCGACCGCTGTAAGTATGTATGCCGTTTTTTTCATGCCCTTTGCTCCCTTGCTTTTTGTTTCCGTATTTTTTGATGCACTCGTAATAAGTTGCGCTCTGGCGGCTTTGTAATAGATTCAAGATCAAGCCTTGCGCAATTTCGAAGAATACAGCGTACCTGGCATACGTGAAACTCTGAAGAATTGCGTGCGGGCGCAGGTATCGAACTTTTTACGAAACCGTTGTTTTTGTCATATGCTCGCATAAAGCATAATTCAGAGCTTAGGGATTGTAAAGCATGCGTAGGCGATTTGTATGCGATGCGCTTTTGCACCGGCCAATGCCGGTTTGGAATAGTGGTTGCCGCCTAATACAAAAAGGGCCCCGGGTATAATCCGGAGCCCTTTTTTCCATCGGCATCGGGATGCCGCGGCGGTTTTTTTCCGGCCGGGGCATCCCCGGCCGGTTATCGGTTAGAGCCGATCTCAAAAGTGTCTTTCGGCCCAATATTTTTGTTGGCGTCTTATTTCAAATCCTCGAGATACGCCGGTATGTCTGCGGTTTGAAATAAGACGCCGCAGCGATCTTGAACCGAAATCCGAATTTTGAGATGAGGTCTAGTAGCGGTAGTGTTCCGGCTTGAACGGCCCTTCCTTGGGAATGCCCAGGTACTCGGCCTGCTTGTCGGAAAGCTTGGTCAGCTTCACGCCGAGGCGGTCGAGGTGCAGGCGCGCCACTTCTTCATCGAGATCCTTGGGCAGCGTGTAGACCTGGTCGTCGAGATCTTCCGTCGCCAGCTTGATCTGGGCAAGGGTCTGGTTGGTGAAGGAGTTGCTCATCACGAAGCTGGGATGCCCCGTTCCGCAACCCAGGTTCACCAGGCGGCCTTCGGCCAGCAGTATGATCGAGTTGCCGCTTTTGAGATGCCACTGGTCCACCTGCGGCTTAACCTGGGTTTTTTCGCAGTTTTTCTCCAGGTAGCTCACCTCGATTTCATGGTCGAAATGACCGATATTGCACACGATGGCCTCGTTTTTCATTTTTTCCATATGCTCGCCGGTAATGACATCGCAGCATCCGGATGCGGTGACGAAAATATCGCCCTTGGGCGCCATTATCTCCATGGTGGACACCTCGAAGCCTTCCATGGCCGCCTGAAGGGCGCAGATGGGGTCGATTTCGGTGACCACCACGCGGGCGCCGTAGCCGCGCATGGACTGGGCCGAGCCCTTGCCGACATCGCCGTAGCCTGCGACCACAATCGTTTTGCCGGCTACCATGGTATCCGTGGCGCGCTTGATACCGTCGGCCAGGGAATCGCGGCATCCGTAGATGTTGTCGAACTTGGACTTGGTGACCGAGTCGTTGACGTTGATGGCCGGGAAGAGCAGTTCACCCTTCTTTGCCAGCTGGTAGAGGCGGTTGACGCCGGTCGTGGTTTCTTCTGACACGCCGCGGATATTTTTGGCGATCTTCTGCCATTTTTCCGGATCGCGCTGATAGGACGCCTTGAGGCGGTTGATGATGCACTGGTATTCGTATACGTCATAGTCCTTTTCCAGCATCGAGGTGTCTTTTTCCGCCTTGACGCCTTCATGGATCATGAGCGTGGCATCCCCGCCGTCGTCGACGATCAGGTCGGGGCCGCTGCCGTCCGGCCATGTGAGCGCCATTTCCGTGCACCACCAGTAATCTTCGAGCGACTCGTCCTTCCAGGCGAACACGGCTGCGGAGCCGGCTTTCGCGATGGCGGCCGCCGCGTGGTCCTGGGTGGAGAAGATGTTGCAGGAAGCCCAGCGGATGTCCGCGCCCAGGATCGCCAGGGTGTCGATGAGCATGGCGGTCTGGATGGTCATGTGCAGGCTGCCCGTGATCTTGAGGCCTTTAAGCGGTTTGTCCTGCCCGTACTTTTCGCGTACGGCCATGAGCCCCGGCATTTCGTTTTCGGAAAGCTCCATTTCCTTGAATCCCAGCGGTGCAAGGGAGATGTCTTTGATCTTGTTGGGAAGGGAAAGATCAAGTTCGGGTACGATGGCTTTGTCGTCTTTTGACATCAGCATGAGGTAAATCCTTTCGGTATGGTTTGGTTTTTTAAAATCAACCTATCAACATTTCCATATCAATTTATGTTGATATTTTAATTTCAAGTATAGAGTTTTTTTTACAGATGTCAAGAATTATTTTGGGGAGTCGGTTAATCGATCCGGAGGATTTTTTCCGGGAGGGCAATTGCCTTTTGTCTCAGGTCGTCGATCACCCCGACGCCTTCCATGTCCGGCTCGGTTTCTCCGAACAGCAGGTCCCGGTAGGTTCCAGGGTTTTTGCTGGCTGCGGCGGGCAGCACCCGGTTGTAGCGGTGCAGAAGGTTGCCTGAATAGCTGTAAATATAAAGAGGACCGAAGCGCAGGTCTTTTTCGGACTCGTTTTTTTGTCCGAAAACGGCCAGGTCGCCGGGAAGATGCGAATCGGGCGGGCTCAGCGCCAGGATTTCGGCGAACATCGCCAGAATCGCAACGAGGTCTTCCCCCCTGCCATGATCGAGCGCGTCGCAGGCTTCCCGGTATAACTCCCCGATATCGGCCTCCGTGAAAGACAGATCCATGGACTGCAGGATTTCCTTCCGGATGGCCCGCACCGTGTCGGCCCGGCTTGCAACCACGACGTCCTGGTCGTTTAATATCTTCCGGATGGATTTAAGCCGGACCATTTCGCCAAGGGTTGGGTTTTTCCGGACGGCGATATCCTCCGTGTCGGTTTCATACAGCTTGAGTTCATTGTCCAAAACCACGATGCGCGGCGTTTCCGCCGAGAAATCATGCGAGTGCATTTCGATTCCGCGGCGGATCCGGCTCTCGTATCCGGCTGTTTCCAGCAGCGCCCGCATGTCGGTCTTGTCCACCTTGTAGCCGCCGCTGACCGACCCGATAGAGGCGATGACCAATTCGGCCAGGCGGTCGACGGTCTTTTTCCGGTGAATGATTTCTTTCAATGACATTTCGGATTCCCTTTGCTACAAAACGATTCCGGCACAATGCTTCCGGACGCAGCAGGCGGTATTTAAATCCAATAATAACATAATAATCATGAACAGGCAAAAATCGATCCTTTTGATCTATCCGCCGGTGGGGGTTCTTTCGGAGCCGCCGGCCGGCATGGCGCGTCTTGCCGGATTTCTGCGCGCTTGCGGCGTGGATTGCGGCAGCCTTGATCTCAACATCGCCGCCATGGGCATGACCGCCAAAAATACCGCCGCAGGTGGTTTTCGGGGCACAACCGATATAAAAACCTGCGATGCCTATTACAATCCGAAAGTTAACGGCGTACGGAATGTTGATCCGGATGATACCTGGACCCGCCGCGCGAAAAAGCATCTTCCTGCCAATCTCGCCGCCCTTCAGAGCCCCGCCGTTTACCAAAACCCGGACCGGTACCGGCGGGCCGTTATGGATATCAACCGGGTGCTTCATGCGGCAGCCCGGAATGCCGGCTTAGCGCTTTCGCTCTCCGATTATACGGAACCCCGCCGCTCGCCCGTGCGTAGCCGGGACCTGCACGATGCCGCCCGGAATTATCAGGACAACCTGTTTTTCCCCGTTTTCGAACGGATGATCACCGACTTCCTTGCCGCCCGATCCGTGGATATCGTAGGCATATCGGTCGGATTCATGAGCCAGGCTTTGTGCGCGGCGGCACTCGCAGGGTTCATCCGGGGCGCCGCGCCGGACATCCGGATTGTATTTGGCGGCGGCCTGATTACGTCCTGGATGCACCTGCCGGAATTCTCCAACCCCCTGATAGGCTTTGCGGACGAATTGATATCCGGTCCGGGAGAGGGGCCGCTTGCGCGCATGTGCGGAATACCCGGGCCGGAAGCGTATGGTGCGCCGCCTGGCGTCCCGTATGACTTTGCATCTCCGGGGCAGGCGTCTTATCTTTCTCCGGTGCCGGTGCTGCCCGTGGCAGCATCCGACGGCTGCTACTGGCGTAAATGCGCATTCTGTCCGGAAAGGGCTGAAAAGAGGCGATACAGGCCCTTTGCACCGGCGGCACTTGCCGGGCAATACCATGCGGATTCAGGGCAGGGCGAACACCCCGGCCTGATCCATTTCCTGGACAATTCCCTTTCTCCTGCGTTTATGAAGCAGCTGGCCGTGCATCCCCCGCCAATTCCCTGGTATGGGTTCACCCGGATCACCGAACACCTTGCGGATCCGGATTTCGTCCGCGCCCTTGCCCGGTCGGGCTGCGTTATGCTGCAACTCGGCATCGAATCCGGGGACCAGGGCGTACTGGATGCAATGGAGAAGGGGGCGTCGGTGGAAACGGCATCCCGTGTGCTGAAAACGCTTCGGGCAGCATCCATATCGGTCTACGGGTATTTCCTGTTCGGCACACCATTTGAAACCGAAAAAAGCGCGGACAAAACCAAATCCTTTATTCGCAGGCATGCGGCGTGCATCGATTTTCTGAACCTTGCGATTTTCAACCTGCCGGCCCGCTGCGATGGAATGCAAGACCTGGAAACCCGTTCATTTTACGACGGAGACCTGTCGCTGTACCGGGAGTTCGTTCACCCGCAGGGCTGGAACCGCGATCGCGTCCGGCGGTTCCTTCGCAAATCGGTAGGATCCGATACTGCCATCCGCCGCATCATATTAAACGATCCGCCGTTTTTCACTTCGCGGCACGCGCCGTTTTTTAAAATGTTTTCAGGCGTATGAACCGGTGCATGCATCGATCTGCCATCTCCGGCTTGCATTTCTGCTTCCCGGCGTGTAAAAGATAGCCTCAAAAACGACAAGTCATTAAAAGGAGAACAGCAATGGTAAAACTGGAAACCGATCTGGGAGAGATCGAGATTGAACTTTTCGAAGACAAGGCCCCGAAGTCCGTGGCCAATTTTCTGGAATACGTCAATTCCGGGCATTATGACGGAACGATTTTTCACCGGGTCATAGATGGATTCATGATCCAGGGGGGCGGCATGACGCCTGACATGGAGCAGAAGCCCACCAATGCGCCCGTTGAAAACGAGGCGGACAACGGACTGAAAAACGACGCCTATACGTTGGCCATGGCGCGAACCCAGGACCCGCACAGCGCCACGGCACAGTTTTTCATCAATGTAAAGAAAAACGATTTTCTCAACCATACCGCCAAAACCCCCCAGGGATGGGGGTATACGGTTTTCGGCAAGGTCAGCAAGGGCCACGGGGTCGTCAACAAGATCAAGGGCGTTGCCACCGGCCGCCAGGGGATGCACGACGATGTGCCGACGACCCCCATTGTGATCCGGAAAGCAACGGTGGCGGCTTAATAAAAAGTTCAATATCGGCGCTTGATTGTGATTTTTACGATTGAATCAACAGGGGGTTCATAGCATGGATATGGATTTGAGCCTGAATCATTATGCTGCGGATCTTCTTTCCCGCGTCCGGGATCGCTCGCCGCTGGTGCACAACATCACCAATTACGTGGTGATGAACTCCTCCGCCAATATTCTGCTTGCCGCGGGCGCATCCCCTGTGATGGCCCACAGTCGTGCGGAAGTTGCCGACATGGTTGCCATCGCGCAGTCCTTGGTGCTCAATATCGGCACCCTGGACCGGGCCTGGCTGGAGGCCATGCTGATCGCGGGGAAAGCGGCCGGCGAAAGGAATATACCCGTGGTGCTTGACCCTGTCGGGGCGGGCGCCACGCCGTTTCGCACGGATTCCGTCCGCAGGATCCTGGAATCGTGCAGGATTTCGGTGCTGCGGGGCAATCCGTCCGAGATTTTTTCCGTTGCGGGGGCTGCCGCCTCCACCCGGGGCGTTGATTCTTCAATGGCATTCGACGAAGCAAACATCGGCGCGGTGGAAGCGTTGTCACGGGATCTCGGCTGCGTCGTGGCCGTATCCGGAGAGACCGACTGCATAACCGACGGAACGAATACCTGGCTGGTTCGGAACGGGCATCCCCTGATGACCCGGATTACCGGGATGGGCTGCGGTTTGTCAGCGGTTTCAGCGGCATTCTGCGCGGTTGCCGAAGAAAACAACCTTGCCGCGGCTGTTGCATCGGCCTTTGGCTTTTACGGCCTCTGCGGCGAGAAGGCCGCCTCCGTTTCCCTCAGCCCCGGCACTTTCGAGTCCGCCTTCATCGATCAGCTCGCCGCCGAAATGGGGGACGTCCTTAACTTGTTAACTTATTCTCTTTGAAAAATGACTTGATGGTGCATCTCATTTGGACCTCATTATAACCGGCGCTATAATTGATGCTCCCGCAAAATGACTTGACCTGACGGCGTTTTATAAGGTTCAAGATCAAGGCTTGCCGGGTTTCGAATAATGCAGTGTACTTGGCGTACGTGAGCTTCTGAGAAACAGCGCGTAAATATTTTATCAAGGGGAAAAAAAGAGGCCAATGTCATTTGAAAAACAGAGTCTGGGCATTCTTCGTGAAGCCCTGGGCCGCTTGGAGGAAGGCTTCGGCGATTTGCCGGCATTCGATAGCGATGCGGATATGGCCGGATTGCGGCGCGTCCTTATGGAGGCCGCAGACAAATTGCAGGACAATTATCCCTACCACCACCCCCTGTATGCCGGGCAGATGCTCAAGCCGCCGCATCCCGTGGCACGCTTGGCCTATATGCTGGCGATGTGGATCAATCCGAACAACCATGCGCTTGACGGCGGTCGCGCGAGTTCCGCGATGGAGAAAGAGGCCGTGGCGGATATCGCGGAGATGTTTGGGTGGGATACGCACCTCGGCCACTTGTGCGGCGGCGGCACCATTGCGAACATGGAGGCTTTGTGGGTGGCCGGGAGTCTTCATCCGGGCAAAAAGATCGTTGCCTCCGCGCAGGCGCACTATACCCACAGCCGGCTTGCCGGGGTTCTTCATCTGCCCTTTCAGGCCGTTGCGTGCGACGGCAGGGCCCGGATGGACTTGAATGCCCTGGAGGACGTACTGAAGCAGCGGGATGTCGGTACCGTGGTGGCCACGATGGGAACCACAGCGGCCGGAGCCGTGGATCCCCTGCCCGGGATTCTGCGGCTCAGGGAAAAGTATCCTTTCCGGCTGCATGCGGATGCCGCCTATGGCGGCTACTTTACCCTGGCCGGAAATCTGGACGAAGATACCCGCCAGTCCTTTGACCGGCTTTCCGAGGCCGATTCCATCGTGATCGACCCCCACAAGCACGGCCTTCAGCCCTACGGCTGCGGCTGCGTGCTTTTCAGGGACCCGTCTGTCGGGACGATATACAAGCACGATTCGCCCTATACCTATTTCAGTTCGGCCGATCTCCATCTCGGGGAGATCAGCCTGGAGTGCTCCCGGGCAGGCGCGTCGGCTGTCGCATTGTGGTCGACTATGCGGATGTTTCCCCTGGTACGGGGCGGGCAGTTCGCCAGGGGGCTGGAAAGGGGCCGCCAAGCTGCTCTTATGCTTTTTGACAAAATCGCCGGCTGCAAAGATTATTTCACCCTGTTCAGGCCGGAGCTGGACATCCTTGTCTGGGTGCCGGCTGCGCGAAGGGCAAGCGAGATGTCCCTTCGCTCCAAGAAAATTTTCCATTCCGCGGCCCGGCGGGATCTTCACCTGGCGGTTGCCGGCTTCCCAAAGGAAATCCTCGAAAACATCCTGGACGTGGAATGGGACCGGCGGGAAATCACCTGCCTGCGTTCCTGTCTGATGAAGCCCGGGCATGTGGACTGGGTGGACCATATTGCGAAAATGCTTAAGGATTTTTAGGTATGAAAGCCCTGTTTATCCACCTGATATCGAATACGAGCAAGATCCGCCGTTCTTGCTCACTTCAAATTTAACTCTACCTGAGCTTGGGTTAAAGAAAGGCATGCAAATCATGGCGCAGCGTCGGCTCAGGCTGGTTTCCTGGAATGTGAATGGCTTGAGGGCAGTAATGAAAAAGGGCTTTTTGGAGTCGCTGGACAAGCTGGATGTCGATATTGTGGCCCTCCAGGAAACCAAGCTCCAGGAGGCGCAATTGACCGGCTCCATGCGCCGGGTGGACGGTTATGAGGCGTATTTTTCCCATGCCGCCAGTAAAAAAGGATACAGCGGCGTGGCTGTCTATACGCGCATAAGGCCGGAGCAGGTCCGCCACGGTATCGGAGTGGAGCGTTTTGACAAAGAAGGACGCATCATTGAAATGCAAATGGGGAATCTCATTTTCTTTAATGTGTATTTTCCCAACGGCCAGATGAGTGATGAGCGCCTTCAGTATAAACTCGATTTTTACGAGGCTTTTTTCGATTATGCCGATGACTGCCGGCGCCGCGGATACTCAGTGATCGTCAGCGGGGACTTCAATACTGCCCACAATGAAATCGACTTGAAAAATCCCGTGGCCAATGCCAAACGGTCCGGCTTTCTGCGCATCGAGCGGGACTGGCTGGACCGGATTGTCGACAGGGGGTATGTTGACACCTTCCGGGCCCTTTACCCGGATACCGAAAAATATTCCTGGTGGACCTACCGGTTCAACGCTCGCCAGAACAACGCGGGATGGCGGATCGATTATTTTTTCGTATCCAGGGATTTATTTGATAACGGCCAGGTGCATGACGCTTTTATCGACAACAGTATCTACGGGTCGGATCATTGTCCGGTGGGGTTGGTCCTGGGCATGTTGCAAACCTGACGGGCTGAGACGTTTTTGAATCCATCCCTTCCGGCTTTTATCAATTATCGTATTCATTTGCGGATTGCCACAACAATTCGATAATCGCCTTCATATAGGGGATATGGTTTTCTTTTCTGAGCTTGTCCAGGGCTGCTTTTTCTCCTGAATTGCTGATTTTGCGTGCTTCTTTTTTGACTGCGGCAATGATTTGCTGTTCATCAGCAGAATCTCGGAAAATGCGGCTCAGAGAGATGCGAAGGCTGGAGGAGCGCTGCAGCCCGAGATTATCCAGGGCCCAGCGAATTTGCCGGGAATCCACTCCTCTGGTCTGCTTGACCACTTCTTTTGCCAGCCCGTCAGGCGATGCCGGCTGCCTGATTTCGATTGTCCCCGTGGAAATCAGGGAGTTCATCATGTTGTATGCGCGAAAATCGTCTACGCCGCTTTTGTCAAAGATCTGCCGAATGGTTGATTTTCCGTCGATTATCGCAAGCATTCGCTTTTCATCCAACGTAAATACAATGCTTTCGCTGCCTCCCGCATGCCCTGCAATTTTAGGTATGGACGATTCACTGGGTATCTGTTTTTTCAGGATCGCGATTTCGTCGATCCGCCGGGACGCCTCCAGCAGGATAAACATGGTGTCCAGCTTGTATTCGATGGCCCCTTTCATGTTGATTTGGGCGTTTTCATACTCGAACTCGCCGGATTCCCATAATAAAACATTATACACGGCGTTTTCAGCTTGTTTAAGCAGAAATTCATTGAGTTTTTCACGGGAAATATGTCCGCGGTGCACAAGAATTTTCCCCAGCTTCTCCTTGCTCTTCATACCGAGTTCCAGGCATTCCTCGAGAACGGCTTCGGAGATGTAGCCGCATCCCTTCAGAAGTTCTCCCAGGCGGTTGTGGTTTTTGGTTTCGGTGGCATATACAATGTCGCCTTCGTGCAGGAGGATATGTATGGTATTGGCCTGCGATTTGGATTTGATGCTGAGCTTTCCCGTGCGCTTTTCATAATTGAGCATTTGTAAGATCGAGCTCAGCCCGAATGTTTCGATATTGCCCTTCAGAGACATACGATAATATCCCAGGAAAAAGTTTTTTTCTAATTTAGATCCTGTGGGTTGTCAACGGGGAAAACAACCTGTGCGGCGATCGGAAGCAAATCTCCCCGCCAGGATTGGTCGCCATCACATCTGCTCCGTTTTCGCCTGTGAGCGTGGCGCTGGCGACGATATTGGCCAGACCCTCCGGAGGACTGATACCCAACGCCGGTATTGTACATATTTCTCTCATATATATCAACACGCCTGCTCCGCATTACGGAATCGTATAACGGGCACTTTCTTTAAATAATTGTCCGCATCCGCGAGCCCGGGGAAATGTTTCTTGAGATGCGCCGGGCCCGTGGTCTTATCCGGCATTGCTTCCCTTAAATCATTCAAAAAACGTCAACCGGCGCGAGCGCGAAAGTTGCCAAGGTAACCGATACGATGGAAATCGCCAGCTACGGCATCTTCGGAACGCTTGCCGTGGTGATCGACGGGGGGAGGTCAAGTCCGTGGGGAAAGTACCCTCTAAAGACGACATTGCCGGCTGGCTCAGATAAAGCAGAGGAAATTCGAAAGGATAAAAAAGTATGGAACTGGTAATCATGGGCGGAAGCGATGCGGGAATAAGCGCCGTGTTGGGAGCGCCGGAAGTCGATCCGGCCATCCGGTCGAGCATCGTTTTGGCGGATCAATATCCGAACTTCAGCATATGCGGATTTCCTGCTTACCACGGAATACTATATCCCCGGACCTGCCAGATTTTCGCCTTGAACCCGGCATTGCGCAGGGGAGCAAAATTCGCAATCCTGCCGTTCCATAGCCGATATGCAATCCGTACGTATGCAAGGGCGGTTCGGGCGGGCTGAAGTATGTGACAGCCTGTTTTTGCAAAGCACCTATCCCAATGTTATATTAAGAAGCACTTGATGTTTTTGCCAGGCCTCGGGGTTCATGCTTTTATGATTGTGATTTGCACTGCCAGAATATACTACACTATATTACACCCCCGGTCGTTTCAGTCGCCTATGAGGATTTAATGGATAATTCCTCTTTATGGTTCATCTCCGCGACGCTCCGCCCCATAGCCGGTATGGTGTAGGAGGGAACCTGGCGTCATAAAAGGCTGCAGAAGAGGCAGAGGGCCTTTCGCCTTTTCATCCTGAATCGTCATCCGAGCCGCTGGTCCTGACAGGCATTTTAGAAGTAGCGTCTGCCTTGTAGGTACTCTACATTCTTTAAAATTGACCGTTTATATTGATATCAAACCGGTTTTCAGAGTATTGCCTTGCCCCGATGTTGCTGTCCCTTTTTCTGTATGTATGGCCGGTGTCCATACTGAAATTCCGATTCCAGAGATAAGTGAGCCTGGTCCCAAAATTCAAATACTCATCGTTTATGTCCGCATTTTTATAGCTATTGTTGTTATAATTGATATTTATCCCCGCCAGCAGGTTTTTTGTGAGCCTGTGGTCCGTTCTGGCCCATGCGTCAATTGCCTCTATACCCGGTGAGTCGTTTACGGCGGTTTCCTTAATGGATGTCTGGGCTTTAGCTTGAAAAGAAGTCAGGAGGGTGGGGGCCCATAGCAGGGACATGCCGTAATAGAAGCCGCTGATATTGGTGAGATCATCGTAATTCCGATGTATATGCCCGGCCCACGTCTCGATGGAACTCTTTTCGCTTAAACTGAATCCGGTTCCAATGCCGATACGGAAAATGTCAGCATCGCGCATCGCCTTGCGCTGCGCGTATCGGCGCCGCTCGTAGCGCGTTGTCATAAATGGATTTACATCCAGCTGCATGTCATAGGCCAACCTGGCATCTATATTATACATATTGCGGTCTCTGAGGCCCGGATTTGTTGTTTTGCCGTCAACGCCCCTGCAATCCAGACGTACAATACCGGTGGCAGTAGTGATGGAAGCCCTGCCGATCCCATGATGATAGGAAAGGTCTCCGGAGGTCCGGTTATACAGTGCCGGTTTATCCCATTGATCAAACACGTCGGATGCGCCGCGGGCTTCATGCATTCGCTTAAACCCGGCTTTGCCGGTCAAAAGAGAATGCTCCGACGTATCAATTCTGCTGTTTAGATAGACATGGCCGTCGAGATAGTGTTTATCCGATTCAGAGGTGTGTATTCCGCTTTTCAGCTTGGCATCAATTCCCATGGAGTGGGCAGACCAGTCGGAGTGAACATCCATGCCTGGCGTCATGACAATTTTCATATCCGATGGCTTGTCATGGCTGTCTGAATAAATACTGCTGCTTTCGTTATGATCTATTCCGAACTTGATTTCGGGGATAATGATAAAGTCGCCGGCCCGGATGCCTTGGCTGTCGTAGTCAGGGCCTTGCCACTCGTTGACGTTCATCCCGATTTTCGCCATGGCCGTGCAAGGTAGGATAAAAACAGCGATCAGTATTAATAATTTCTGGTAGACTCCCCGTCTTTTCATTGTGCCGGGCCTGTCAGCGTTATTGAAATTATTACTCTTGTCCAAAAACGGAATTTTGTAGATTAAAATCGGCCAGGTTTTCAGAGGGGCCTGGAAAAAAATCCTCCTTGTGGGTAATGTTGAATTGCGACATAACAACAAACCCAAAACAACCAAAGAGTACAACCAATGGTAAAACATGCGAGCATGTTCAGTCAACTGATTGTTATGATCGACCGTAAAAAATTCCATGAGCTTGTGTATCGCCATAAGTCTGAACGATTTGCTAAAAAATTCAATTCATGGGAACACGTCGTATCCATGCTTTTCTGTCAACTCGCACAGGCCAAGAGCCTTAGAGAGCTTTGTGGCGGCATTGCCTGCTGCACGGGCAAAATGAAACATCATAACGATTATAAGTTGTTTGCTTCCTGGGCCGAAAGCGGCATTTACTTCGTCACCCGGTTGAAGGACAACGCCGATTATGAAGGGGTTGAAAATTTCAAAATCCCTCAAAACCGGAAGGTTTTTTCAGACAGCCAAGTCGAAAAAAGCGGCAGGCCTAACAAGAAAGGGCACCGGTAAAATCTTCGCAGATCCCACCGGCGCCCTTTTTCTCCATCTTTCACTGAACCACCTTCCGGGTTTTAATGTGTCTAAAAAACAAGTGCTTCCGCTACCGCCTCCGGAAGTATCATCACCCGGACCCGTCGCCCCGTCCACCGCGACCACCGCTGCGTATGCGGAAATCAGCGGGGTGCTGATCTTGAGGCTGCCATTGCCGGTGTTTTTCGATGCCGTTTCTTTCCACTGCTCCTGCTCCCATTCATATACCAGCACTTTCAGATCGTCTGCGCTGTGGCCTTCCGGGATTTCCCGGTTTTCATATTGCACGAGAGCATCCACAGGGGTTGCGCTTACCGCCCTGTTTTCCGAAAGCACCATCCCGCCGACGAGAAAATATCCGTCCGGGATTGGTCCCAGAATCCCGGTGTCCGGCGGCGAGGATGCCATAAGGGAATTGCCCGATATCGTAACGCCATGCACGCTGCCGTGATTGGTCAGGCCAGACAATACCGCATTGTTGACAACGACCCCGCCCGCGTCGATAACCACGCCATCGTGTTCCGCGTTGTTGGCAACAGACTCCCCGGAGACCACAACTTGGCCGCCATGATTTGTTTCCGCTAATTTCTGTTCCCAGGAACGGCGCTTTTGCGCGTTTTCGTCTTTTCGCGATTAAGCCATGATCGGGTTAACCGTTCGGCGGAGATTGTGAAGGAAAGGCGGGCAGCCAAAGGGAACACGATGCCGTCGGCCACACCCCGGACACATATATCTGCACTGTAACCAGGAAATATGGACAATTCCATGTGATGCGCAAGGCGGTGAAGAAGCGGATGCGAGCCACCTTTCAGGATCAGAAAGAAAGCTTGCCAGCTGACCGGGTTCTGAGGCGCCGCCGTCAATAACCGGTTGATGGAACCAGGATTTCCCGTGAAACCATGGTTTGCAGGGTGCGGTACACTTCCGTTACCCGAGTCGGCGTGGCGGGGCGGCACCGGCTCAGCAGATAATGAACGTCAATGCAGTCGTGTCCCGAGACGATGGCGTGTCCCAGCAGAGGGTCAACCTGCTCCGCCATGGTGGGTCCGTATCGGTAGAAAATATATGCCGGTTTTCTCTCGACCCTGCCTGCCCGGGTCTGGTAGTCCAAAATCCGCCAGCCGGTTCCCTCGTTGAGCCGCAATAACGGCGGCAGATCGGGTGCGGAAAACGCATGAGACTGATGGTAGAGCGACAAAATCTCCAGGACATCGGTAAAAGAAGGCCGGCGAGAATAGGAAAAGGGAATGAAGATTCCCTTTGGTCTGAATGATTCGCCGGTTTCGCCGGGCAGGGCCAGGCCGTATGCATCGGGATTGTTGTGAATGGCAGACCCGCGGAGCATGGCGAAAGGGCCTACCACCAGGCGAAAGACGGGGCTTTCTTGAAGCATCGCTTCGAGAATTCCGTGGGTTTCAAGCGCCTCGGCCCGGCTTTCGCCGGGGAAGCCAACCATGATATTGATCTGCAGAAGGATTCCGGCTTCATTCATTGAACGCATGACAGTCAGGATGTCACGGGCCCGGAGCCCTTTTTGCATTCTTTTCAACACCCCGTCGCTAAGACTTTCCACGCCCAGCGTGATCAGGCGAAAGCCTGCTTCGGCCATGACACGGCATACGTCGGGGGTGAATGCCTTTTCCGGTCTGGCCCAGAGGCTGATCTCCAGCTTCAACCCTGAAGCCAGTATTCGCTCTGCCAATTCACGGGCGTAGGCGGGGGGTATGGACTCGCTGATCAGGTTAAAATGACGGGTGTCATATCGCCGACTCAACCATTCCAGTTCCGCCACAAGCTCGTCGGCCGTTTTCAGTGAAAAAGATTTTCTGCCTTCATCGGAGATCGTGCTGCTGCAATAGGTACATCGTCCCCAATAACAGCCCCGGCTTACAAACACATTGAGGGCGCGGGTATCATCAAGCAAACCCGGCGTCTCGTCGTAATCTGGCCGAGGCATGGCGTTTAAATCTTCGGCGGCAGCCACCGGATTGCGGACCACCGTTCCGCCTGATTGATAGACGAGATTCGGCGTTGTCTCCCAGTCCCGGCCATGCGTTACCGCTTCGGTCAGGGTGTTGAGGGGTGATTCTCCTTCGTGGAGAATCAGGCTGTCGAAGACGTTAAAGGCCATAATTTTTTCGATTTCACGGTCGTCCAGGTAGCCGGTATAACTGCCGCCGGCGGTGACATGCAGATGAGGCAGATGATTTTTGATCATGCGGGCCATGGACAGCGCCTGGATGACCTGCTCGTTGGTTGCGATGGACAGGGCGACAACCTGTGGCCTTGCGGCCTGTACTGTGGGCAGGAGACATTGTTCAAAAATCGGCAGAAAGAGATTTTTCGCAGGGTCGGCAACGTATTCGGGGGTAACGGCCTGGCTGATCGTTGATGATCGTTCCATGCCCAGGCGGTGATCTTTCGGGTGGTCATTCCGACCGAGAAAGGAAAAATAATCGTCGCAGAATTCTGTAAAGTCATTCTGGACCAGGGTTTCAAATCCGAAGGCGGCCTGGACGGCAAAAACCCGGGATGCGAACAGGGGCCATTGTGCGGCCGTCAGGGGGTCTTCGTGGTCGGCCAGAAGACTTTCCACTGCCTGCAGCGACAGGTTGATCTTCAGGTATTCTCGGAAACGTTCCTTGCCCGTCAGGGAGGATTTTATCCGATGCAGCTTTGCTTCCAGCAGTTCCCGGAGAAAGAAGAGAAAATCCCTGCGCCTGAACATCCGGAACCACTCGATGTTAAAATCATGGGTCCGAACTCTGCGGCCTCTGGATCGAAGGTAGCCGGCCAGATGCGGGATAGCCAAGTGCGGTTCCGAGGTATACAGAAGGGGGCAGAAAATCAGCAGTATTTCCGTCTCTGCCGTATCCGTCTGGCGTCTGTACCCCGGGGAAGTTTCCATAGATCAGAAGTTGGCGGCCGCCGACCATCTCTGTAATTTATATTGCTCGATTTTATGCGTCAGAAACTGCTCGAGCCAGTAAGTTCGGATGCTGCAGAAAAAATCCCGCATGTGGTAGTTTTCGTTTTCGGCGTAGGCAAATCCGGCACATCCGCCGCCGCAAAAGCTTTTCCACTGACAGGTGGCGCATTCGGTAATATGGCTTTCCCGTTCAGTGCACAGGCGGAACAGGTTCTTGTAGGGACGGTCGCTGAAAATCTGCGAAAGAGTGGTTTTTCGGGTATTGCCCACGATGGAGGCCTGGTCTACGAATACCTGGCAGGACCATACGTTGCCCTGGCAGTCAATGCGCGGGGCAACTTTCAGGTTACAAACAAGTTTAGGAAAGAGTTTGCCTGTCAGGCCGAAGCCCAGGTGCGAATCATTTTTGAGATCCCCCCAGAAGTTTCCAAGGAGAATGGTATCGCGGTGCGGGTAGCTCAGGAGCCGGTGTCCGCAGTGGATCCATTCTTCCGAGGTAGGTGATTTGTCCGCCCATGATGTTTCGTACGTTCTGCCTTGCTTTTGCCACTGGGAGAACTTCAGCGCCTTGATACGAAGTGTCTCCGCCATGGTAACCAGTGCATCAAACTGGGAAATATTGTCTTTCGTGAGGCACACAAAAAGAACGATGTTCTTCTCCATTCCCCGGTTGATCAGTCGGTTCACGGCCTGTCCCACTTTATCGAAAACGCCTTTCCCCCGGACCATGTCATTCGTTTCGGCATCTGCGCCTTCGATGCTGATCTGAATATTGATTCCAAAGGGAGCCCTATCTCGAATGTCCTGTAACCGGGCAGCAGTTTCGTCGTCGATGAGCAGTGCGTTGGTGTAAATGTCGACTTCCAGTCCCCGGGTGACGGCGGCGTATTCAATAATGTTGAAAAAGTCGGGATGCAACAAGGGCTCCCCGCCGGTGATACAGAGCTTCTTGCCGCTTCCCGGTTCAAGCTGGTCTATAATGTCCATGATTTCCTGCAGACCAAGTTCGTTCTTCTTTTTGGCTCCCGAACTGAGGTAGCAATGGGTACAGCGCAGATTGCACTGATTGGTGATTTCCAGGTGCAGCGCCAATATTTCCCTGTCGCATACCAGGGGCATGCATTGTTTCCGGAAGAGGGTCTTGTCCTGAAAGACAAGGCCCTCGTTGATTAACAGGCCAAGAAGCTCCTCCGTTCGCCCGGGTGAAGCAGCCAGACGCTCTGCGATCTGCCGTTCCGACTGCAGACCGTCGGCGCACTGCAGCAGGTCACGTGTTTCCTGGTTTCCGATAATCCATCGTTGCGTATTCGGATCGGCGATGAAAAAGGCCTGCTCACCGTCAAGGTAGAATGTTCGAACTAACAGATCTCTGGCTGCGTAGGGTTGCATAAATTACCACCTCCAGCTCATCATCACCGGCGTTTGGACGACTCTTGGAGCGCCGCAGAAGGGCTGTGTCTGTGGGGTCATGCCTGTCGGCAACGACTGGATGGCTCTTGGGGCGCCGCAGAAGGGCTGTGCCTGAGGGTTTATGCCTGTCGGCAACGTCTGGATGACTCTTGGAGCGCCGCAGAAGGGTTGTGTCTGTGGGGTCATGCCTGTCGGCAACGGCTGGACGACCCTTGGAGCACCGCAGAAGGGTTGTGCCTGAGGGGTCATGCCTGTCGGCAACGTCTGGACGACTCTTGGAGCGCCGCAGAAGGGTGGCGGCGTCTGTGATGATATTTCCCGCAGGCGCTCTTCCTCGATTTTGAATTTTTCAAAATCTTCCGCCGGGATTTCATAGTTGGAGGAACCGATCTGGAAGGTAACAGGTTTTTCGTATTTTTTAAGGACATCTTCAGTCAGTTCATAGTAGGACATTCCGTGCTGAATAACGACAGTCGCTTGTCTTGATTTCTCCTTCTTTGTCATGGCACTATCCTCCATTTTTGTTGGGGTGAGTCTCATTCGCTGACCCTTCAGCCATAATACCGGCCGTGTCGACCCTTCGCCCGACATTCCACCCTTAAACGCCGAGGCGCGTCAGGTCATACCGTGTCTGTTCGTTGATCAGCTGACAACAGCGCTCGCAGCAGGGAATCAGGCCCTTCGCTTTAATCAGCCGGCGGAATCGTCGATAGATCTCGCTGTTCCACAGCTCGAAAAAATCATCTTCTTTCAGGTCCCCGGCCCTAATTTTTACACAGGGATATACCCTGCCGCAGGGATCCACGAACCCTCCCTGCCAGGGCCAGAGACAGCGATCGATAACGCTGTCCCGATCGCTGTTATAGTATCGATTCAGTTCTTCCTTGGACATGGCGAGATTGGGACTGAATTCGAGGCCAAGCTTACCGGCCATTCCGTGCAGGGTATCGATTATGTCGAACAGCCTTTCAACGGGAATCTCGCTGACTTCATCGGCAATCAGGCTTTGCCCTACCTGCCATGAAGGTCCGTCAAGGGAGGGAAAGAAACAGGAGGACAGAATTTGACCTTGCCTGTCCGGCGCGTCGGCGCCGGTAAAGGCCGGGTGCGCTACGAACATGCCGTCCGCCCCGACTTCCGCCGCCAGCTTCAGAAGGTCCGGCAGCTGGTAATAATTGCGCCGGGTGACGGTGTTCATAAAATATATCCGGGTTTGCCCCTTCGCGTCACGACGCGCTTTCAGCAAATGGGTGAGTCCTGAGATGGCGCGGCTGAAATTGCCCCTCCCCCTGATCTGATCGTGAACTGTCTCGGTTCCGTCCAGGGAGACGCCAATCTTTTCAATGCCCGTGCCGATTAACTCCCGGGCTCGGGTTTCGTCGATTAATGTGCCGTTGCTGAATACAGTGGCCATCATGCCCGTTTCCCGGATATGGCGGATGGACTCCACCAAGTGATCGTACAGCAAGGGTTCGCCGCCGGTAATATGAATTATGCGTGTTCCCGCCCGGGCCAGCCTGGACAGCACTCGCCTTGCGTCGCCAAGCGAGAGGGCCGGTTCGGAAATCTGTGCATCAGTGGTATGGCGGGATGCCTGAGGCGACCACAGGGGACACATGGCACAACGAAGGTTGCATGCCCAGGTAATAACCCAGTAAAATACATTAGGCGGGAAGGCATATCCAGCAGGTAGTTCCCGATAACCCTTGATATAATCGTCGTGAAAAACAGGGTTTTCTCGGGGGGGCTGGAACAGGCCGTAAGCCATGAACTGGTTCAGATACTTATCGACATCCCCCGGTCCCAGGCCGAAAAGGCGGGACGTGTCGGTATATAATGATGTCGGGTAGTTGTTTTCCTTGAGTTTTTCGATTATGAACGCCCCGGCGGGATCGGTGAGAAAGTGAACCCGGCGTGTTGGTTCGAAGACATGGAAGGTCTGGTTGTCTTCGACAACCCGGACCCTTGTGTTGAAGGACGCCATAAAAGGATGGCCTCGTTGTCGTTGTACAAAACGCCGGGGAAAGGCATCGCGGATTTCTCAGCGACATCTGACGCCCCGGCCTCGCGGCAACCGGGTGTGGTGGTTGAGTTGACAGGACGTTGCTTTTATCTTATCAATGTATAACAATGTCGGTCTTGTGTGTCAACAGTTTTGTGGCCACTATATGTAGAAGAGGGGCATAGCCGGGTTGTGCACTGGCTGCCTCCCTATAAAGTGTACTGCTCAATTCAGGCACTTACGCCTTGTAAACATGCACGTACGCCAAGTGCGCTGCATTCTTCAAAATCGCGCAAGCCTTGATCTTGAACTTTTTACAAAGCCGTCAGATCGCGACTTTTTACGAGTTCATCAATGGTCACCGAGTCAAAATTCACAATACTGTCGCGGCATAGCCGCAGTGCTCGATTTCGATTTATGCCGGAGGCACCAGGCACTATCGGCCGGATCTTGCATTTCCACCATTGCCGTGTAAATATATGTCGGATGGTATAAATTGGCCGGACCCAAAAAACACGGGAGAGAATATGACTCAATATCATCAACTGGCTGAGGAACTGATTGCCGAGGCAGAAAAATACAACGGTTTTCGAGCGGGGATTGTCGATATCGATAAAGTGCTGGGCGGCCCATCATACAATGCTGTAGCCAAGGCCGAGGGAAGTTGGGAGACCAATCATACAGAAAAAAAGACCCCGTGGCTGCGAAACGCAAACTCTCTTATGGTGCTGACAATGCACCATCCGGAAGATGACCCGCGACTGGACTGGTTTGACCGTGGCAATACCGCGGGAAACCGTCGAATGACAAAAATATCTGAAGAGTTAGGAGCTTGGCTGTTTAGGACTCATGGAATTCGCGCACAACCGCTGCCTTACCATGTGGAAAAGGGAGGGGTGTACCTGAAAGATGCCGCCGTATACGCGGGACTGGGTATCGTAGGAAAGAACAACCTGCTGCTGGACCGAGATTGGGGACCCAGAGTCCGGCTTCGTGCAGTATTGATCGAGGGCAACCTTCCATCCGACCAACCCCTTGAAGACTTCAATCCCTGCCAGGACTGCCCCATGCCTTGCCGGGAAGCCTGCCCTGAAAATGCGTTCGCCCTTGGGGAATATGACCGTCCGAGCTGTATTCAACGCCTCAATTCCGATCGTGCACATCCAATTGAAAGTGGCCAAACCGATTCTGAAGGGTCTCCGATCCTTGTAACCGACTGGTGCCGGAGGTGCGAATTCGCCTGTCCCGTAGGAGAAAAATAGCTTCATTTTTCGCAGGAACCAACACCCGCATGGGGCGATTGAAGGGGTATCATGAGGAAAACAAAACCAATTATTTTTCGTAAAGACGGCTCTGAAGAAGGATGGGATGTAAGGTGGACCCATAAGTCAAGACAGTTTGTCCACTCATTTTAGGTATTACGTCTCGGAGTAGGGTTGCCCTCGCTGAGCGAAGCCCACAAGAAGCGAAAGCGAGGCGAGGGCAACCCGGC
>SLJY01000167.1 GCA_007134875.1 Desulfobacterales bacterium | reverse complement strand
AAGACATTTTTTAGATAATGAAGAACATTATTAATCTCGTCGTGCAGAGAAGGCTTCTGGAGGAATACCTGGCCTGTAAACCAGAGCCGTTGCATCGCTGCTTCGATGGCCAGCGAGATCTGCTTCTTCTCGTTTTCATTCCAGGCCCTGCTTTCCCGCCTTGCCATCAAAATGTAGATTTCGCGAAGCTGATCAATTACTGAGGTGCGCTTGGATTCGGTCGGGTGGGCCGTCAGTACCGGCTCGATGCGGGTCCTGGGAAGCGCCGACGCAATCGTCTCCTGCGTCAGGCCCTTTTTTTTCAAATCCAGCAAAACGCTTCCCCAGAGCCCCGAAATCCTTCCAGGCCCATGCTCGCCTTCAAGTTTTCTGCGCAGTTGAACGGCAGCATTTTCCTCTACAATCGTGATCAACTGGAAGTAAATGGAAAACGCTTTGCTGACCCGGACCGGTTCAGCAGCGGCATCACAGCGCCCTTCCAGGTGCCTGACCACCGATTCTTCTCCGAGGCCGCGAAGCATATCCGTGAAATGCTTCTTAAGGTACGCCATGTTTTCCCGGATTTCCTCCAGCTGAATACTTTCATCGGTAGTATTGAAATACATGGCTTACACCCCGTTATAAACCGGTCGTTTTTCAGTGTTCGCCCTGATTTTGACGAAGCAGGGCAACAGACAGCCTTCTCTTATTATGCTGTCCGGATGTGCCGGTCGCCTTATCATTCAGCGAATTGGTGTGCCCCTTAATAGTAATCATCATACGACCCGCTTTCCCAACAGCTGCTATCAGGGCATTTTACGTTTTTACTCATTGGCGGGACCTGCCCTCAGTTGCGCAGACTGGTCACCGGCGCTGGCAGCCGCCCGCCCCGGCCCAGAAACGCTTTTGCGGAATACGGATTGACCTTCATCACTGGCACCCTGCCCAGAAGCCCTCCGAATTCGAGGATTTCTCCCGCCTGCTTTCCTATGGCAGGAATGATGCGCACGCCTGTCGTCTTGTTGTTGACGATGCCAATGGACAGTTCATCCGCGATAATCCCGTTGATAATATGATACGGCGTATCCCCGGGCACCGCGATCATATCGAGCCCCACGGAGCACACGGCGGTGAGCGCCTCGAGCTTGTCGATGCCCAGCGCTCCGCACTGCACGGCATCGATCATGCCGGCATCCTCGCTCACGGGAATAAATGTGCCGCTGAGACCGCCGATATTGCCGCTTGCCATCGCCCCGCCCTTTTTCACGGCGTTCATGAGAAGGGCAAGCGCCATGGTTGAGCCGTGCGCGCCCACTTTTTCGATCCCGAACACTTCGATGACGCCGGCAACCGAATCGCCCGCCGCCGTGGTGGACGCCAGGGAAATATCGACGATACCGAACCCGATTTCCAGCAGCCCGGCCATCTCTCGCCCGATCAGCTCACCGGAACGGGTAATTTTGAAAACGGTCTTCTTGATCGTTTCGGACAAGTGCGTCAGGTCGCCCGCCGTGTTTTTTTCAACCACACTTTTAACCACCCCGGGGCCGCTGATGCCAATGTTCAGTGCGGCATCCCCCTCCCCCACCCCGTGAAACGCCCCGGCCATAAACGGGTTGTCCTCCGGTGCATTGACGAAAACCACGAACCGTGAGCATCCGACGGAATCACGGCTTTTGGCTGCCGTCTCATGGAGCATGCCTCCAAGCAGATTCACGGCATCAAGATTCAACCCGGAAACATTGGAGCCCACATTCAAAAAAGCACAGATCCGGCCGGTTTGGGACAGCACGTCCGGCAGCGCGTCGATGAGCATCCGCTCCGAGCGGGTCATTCCCTTTTGAACCATCGCCCCGAACCCCCCGACAAAATCGATGTCCGCATCCATTGCCGCCTGGTCCAGCGTGCGGGCCATGTCCAGGAATTTTTCCCGATCCACGTGTGTTTCCATGATCAGGCTAACCGGGGTGACCGCGATGCGCTTGTTGACGATGGGCACGCCGTATTTACGCTCGACGGTTTCGGCTGCCCGGATCAGCCGCCGGCCGTGAAAAACGATCCGCTCGTAGACGTTTTTCCGGAAAATTTCAAAATCATTGTCGATGCAGTCTTTCAGGTTCACGCCCAGCGTGGCGGCCCGGATGTCCAGGTTCTGCTCGGAGATCATGCTGGCGGTCTCGTATACTTCCTCCACGGTAAACGTCATGGGCTATATCCTGTGCATCATTTTGAAAATGTTTTCGTGCTGGACCTGGATTTTCATGTTCATGCGTTTTCCGGTCTCTTCCAATCCATTGTGAAGCTGCTCCATGGAAATATCCGCTTCCGCGATATCGGCCAGCATGGTCATGACGAAGTACCCGTCCGTCATAATCCGCTGGTTGATATCCACGATATTGATATTTTGTTCATACAGATAACTCGACACCGAAGCGACGATCCCTTTTCTATCCATCCCGATAACCGTTATAAAAACCTGCTCCCGCTCCATCACACGACCTCCCTAATGGGTTTGCGATCGTAAAAATTCATTTTCAGACTTTCGCATTCTTATTATATTCGTCTTCTTCACACAAGCGCAAGACAGCGGGATACGCAAAATAGCCGCAAAAGATAATTGATCCGGTTGTTATCATTGATGGTTCCGGCAAAGCCTATAGTGGAAATGGTGGTCAGCGGCACGAGTTGACCGGAAGGCGACGGGATCATGATCCTGCGAAGCACGTCCACGACCCGGCGATCCGATTCGGTAAATTTGACGGTAATGTCGTAATCCTCTGCAGCTTCCCGGTACGTGGACACATTGAGGCCATTGTAGGCGGTCTTGAGCGCAAACCCGATATCCGAGGTGGTCAGTCCGAACAGGGCGGCCTTCTGCCGGTCGATATCCACCCGAACCGATGGCAGGGCGTCCATGTAATCGTCGCGGACGTCCTTGACATGAGGTATCTCGGAAACGATATCCCGGACCTCGCTGCCGATGGCGCCTAGCATGCGAAAATCATCGCCGGATATTTCGATATTGATGGGCGCGCCCGGCGGCGACCGACGGCCTGCTGAAACAGCTGCGTCATGCCCCAGCCGGGATGAATGCCGGCCCGGGCGTGCGTATCGGCAAAGGAAGCGCTTCCGGATGCGATCAGAAAATCGTAGTTCAGTGCGATTTCAAAACCGCCGGTAATTGCGTGCCCGTTGACTGCACCGATGATCGGCTTGCCGCATGCACGAAACATATCGGGCAAGTCCAGGCCGTCTCCACGCGGATCAAACAGGTTTTCAGTGAACACGACATCCAGGTCGAGCCCGAAGCAGAAGGACTTGCCGTTGCCGGTAAAAATAGCCGCCCGGATAAAATCGTCGCCGGCAATGGTGTCCAGTCAGTCGTAGAGGCGAATCAGCAGCGCCTGATTGATGGCGTTGCGTCTTCCCTGCCGGTTCAGTGTAATCACTGCCACCCGGTCTTCGACGGAGAAAAGGACGGGATCGGTCATTCTTACATGTTCTCCATTTCACCTACTGTTGCTTTACCTGCTCCCGCAGCTCGAATTTCATGATTTTACCGGTAGGCGTGCGGGGCATGTCCGCCACCTTGATGTATTTCCGGGGAATCTTGTATTTCGCAAGCCGCGAGGCCAGAAAACCCTGGATATCCCCTGGGGTCGGATCCTTGCCCTCCTCGGGAATATAAAAGGCCACCACTGTCTCTCCCCACTCCGGATGGAGTTTGCCGATCACGGCCGCATCGGCAATGTCCGGATATTCGCTCAGCGAGTCTTCCACCTCCTTGGAATAGACGTTTTCCCCGCCGGTGACGATCATGTCCTTGGTGCGATCCACGATGAACATGTACCCGTCTTCGTCGATTCGAACCAGGTCCCCGGTCCGGTACCACCCGTTGTGGAAGGCCTCCTTGGTGGCCTCGGAATTATCCAGGTAGCCTTCCATCATGGAGGCGGCCTTGAGCCACACCTCCCCGGTTTCACCGCGGCCGGCCTCTTCATTTTCGTTTTTCATAACAACCAAATCGGAACCGGGCAAGGCCTTCCGGCCGATGGATCCGGTTTTCGCCACCTGTTCTTCCGGGAACAGTGTCGTGCCCGTAGGGCCGGTTTCAGTCATCCCGTAGACCTGGTAAAAATTATCGGACTGATACTTGGCCGTAAGTACCCGTGCGTGCACCGTACTGATAGGACCGCCGCCGCATATCCAGCAGCGCATGGAGGACAGGTCGTACTGGTCGAAATCGGGGACAAGCTGCAGGGGCGCAAGATAGGAAATGGGCGCCCCGAAATAAATGGTGGTTTTTTCGTTCTGGACGGCTTCCAGAAAATGAACCGGGTGGTACTCACGGAGCAGAATCGTCGTGGCCCCCATATAAGCGGCGCCCATGAACCAATTATTCAGTGGAGATGAATGCCAGATGGGCATGGCCATCAGCAGCCGGTCGTTTCGATCTATTTTCATGGTCAATGCACCGGTGATACCGGCCATAATAACGTTTCGATGGCTGTGAACGCATCCCTTGGGCTTTCCCGTGGTGCCGGAGGTATAAAGGGTTTCCGCGGTATCATTTTCAGAAACCTCCACCGGTCGATAATCCGGCGCCCCGGCAATGATGGTCTCAAGCTGTTCAAGGCCGTCCACACTGGAATCCATGGCAATCTGCATCGCATCGGTTTTGAGCTCCACGGCCACGCCGGCCAGGGCACCGTCGAAAAGGAAATCCCCTCCCCGTTGTAGCGCAAGGCGCCCTTGCTTCCGAATTTTCTGGCATTCAAATCGAGTATTTCCGTCAACGTCATTCCGGCCTCCCTCTGTTTTTTACTTTGTTTTAACCGGCAAACAGCAATTATCCTCTTTAACTTAACGTATACGGAAAGTTAATAGAAACAACTTTGCCGGTCAAACGTGAACAAGGCTCCTGAACCGATTCGGCGTACACTGCGGAAACGAATTTGAACGGGCCTTTACTAAAGCCGGATAATCTGCAAGGCTGTATGACCGGCGGCCGTATTATGCCTGCGGCACACCGGCCTGTTCAGTGGACCCCTCATGACCGGTTTCTCTGCCTTGACTAGGCGGAGGCCGAGGTGGCCGTCGTCCGATCCTACCTGGATTATCGCACAGCAAGACAAGAGGCATAATGCAGAATGCCATTAACTGCCGTAGCTGCCTGAAAGAACCTCTCCCATGACATCAAAACTTCGGCATTTATGATCCGGTTATCGATCAGCACTTGCAGGACAGTCTGCGACAGCAACCTGAACCTGCTGAGGACTTCCGGGTTGGGCTATTGTCCTACCGATCGATATAGCCTGCAAAACTGCGGCTCATCATCCGGAGCCTTTCGCGGGCCTCTTGGTCATACGCCTGGACATCGGCCTTTGCCGGCGTTTTGCCTTCAAAATACCGGCCGCTGATCCCGCTGGTTTCCGATGATGCGGCAAGATGGAGGACCGCCTCTGCGCCCTTTTCTACGCTGTCTACAGTGGCATTGAAAAAATCCGTTTCCAGCACCATGGTGGTGGGCATGAGCGTCGCCGGGTGAAGGCAATTGACCGAAATGCCGGTTTCGGCAAGTTCTTCGGCCAGGTCAAAGTTAAACATCACCTGGGCAAGCTTGCTCTGGCTATAGGCCCGCCGGCCGTCGTAATTTCTTTCAAGCATGACGTCATCGAAATCGATCGCCTGCTGCGCACCGGAAGCCACGTTGACGATACGGGCGCTATCCGATGCGCGGATCAGGGGCAATAGTTCATGCGTCAAAAGAAAATGGGCCAGATAATTGACGGCAAATCGCAGTTCGTAGCCGTCCTTGCTCAGTTTGCGCTCTTCGCCCCGACGCCCTGGGCCGATACCGGCATTATTGACCAGCAAATCAATGCGCGCCTGGTCGGCCCGGATATCCTCGGCCATCCGGCGCACATCCTCCAGCGAGGAAAATTCCGCGTTGTAATAGCCCAGCTGTGGATTGCCCGTGGTTTCGGCTATCTTTTCGATAACCGCCTTTGCTTTTGTCGGACTGCGTCCATGGAGCAACACACCGGCCCCGGCCGCAGCCAGATCCATTGCGAGCTTTTCCCCCAATCCGCCAGTTGCGCCGGTAAGCAGGACAACCCGATCCTCAAGAGACTGCAACATTTCCTTCATTTCGGTATTCCACTTTTCTCGCCAAGTTCCATGTGGAGGACTTACATGCCCGTCAGACGGTCTTTTTCATCGCCGGTGACGAAGACGTCTTTGCCTTTTGCCATAGGCCTGTCGTATTCCGGGAATCGGCATCCCTTCATGAGATTGGTGCGGGTAAGGTATTCATCGGCTGAATAGATGCTGAGCAGGTTTTCCCCTTCAATATTCAGAAAACCTGGCAGCCGTCGCCGACCCTTATGAATACGGCGTCATATATCTGTTCGAACAACTCGTTAAAAAAAGAGCGTCCGTTCCGGCAATTCTACCATTTTTCATGTATATGCTTTTCCAAGAAGATGGCGATTCCCGATGTGCACACGAGTCAGGCCGGCATTTTCCGCCGCGGCAGCACAGCGCTCGGCATGCGACCTCGAAGTTACGGGAAGATCGCTCAGATAGAATCCGGGATGAAACCCCAGCAGGGAATATGGAATGTCCGGATTCAAGGCGGTGATATATTCCGCGATGGGTCCAACCTCATCCTCGTCCACGTAACCCGGAACAAGCAGCGTGCTTGCCACAAGGAATGGCGGATCCGGGCGCCGGAATGTTCTTTCCGCAAGACGGCCGAAATTTTCAAGCGTATGCGCGTTTGACACTCCGCACAGGGCCATATGCGTCTTTTCATTCCATGCCTTTAAATCAATCTTTATGCATCCTCCCGAAACCATCGAAAGGTCGGCGATTGTATCCAGATAAGGCGTCTGAAGGGCGCCATTTATTTCAAAACAAATGCGAATGGGGCCGTCTGCCCTGTTTATGGCAAGCCGGCCGGTTTTAAGGGCGTGCAGAATCTGCGGGGCTGGATCGCCGCCGAAAAAGCAGATGCAGTCCGTGCGTGAATCCGCGCATTCGGCGAGCGCTGCCGCAGACATCCGGGTTTTTGAAAAAGTCGCGTGCTTGAAGTGATAATTCTGGCAGTAAAGGCAGTTAAACGAGCATGCCTGGTAAAATACCGCCAGGTTATAACGCGTATATTCGGCATCCGGAACCGGGATGTATTGTTGAGGCCCGGGGCTTTGACCGCAGGGGCAGACAAAGGATGCCACACAGTTCGTGGGAAGGGGATCGGAATAATAGGAAAGATTTCCTTCATGGGGTCTTCCCCCGGCAAGCTTTCCGCCCCGGTTTACACGCAGTCCGCAGTAACCGGCTTCTCCCTCGCCTGGTTTGCAGCCGTGCATGCACAGACCGCACTGCAAACCGTCCTCGGTTTCCGGAGGTGATTCAGGCAGCCCGTAAACCCGTCTGCTTTCCCCGTGCAACCGGGCGATCTCAGGCCATACCGCTTCGAAGCGCTCCCGTATGCATTGGGCGCAGAAACCGAGCTTCTCCGAAATGACCCGTGATTTTCTGCTGCAAAGACGGCAGGGACTCATATCTTCATATCCAGTTTTGCCGCGTAATCCGGCATCTCAGAAATCAGTGCGCTGCCCTCCCGATAAGGGGCCTCCGGCTGAATGCGACCTTTTGAGAAAACGGTGAAAAAATGATGCACCCGTAAAAAGTCACGATCTGAAGGCTTTGTAAAAAGTTCAGGATCAAGGCTTGCGCGGTTTCGATGAATGCAGCGTACCTGGCGTACGTGTATGTTTACAAGGCGTAAGCCGCAAATTCTGAGAAATCGTGCGTAACGCAGATATTGGACTTTTTACGAAGCCGTCAAAAAATGGTTTTTGTTCAGCCGCCATTTACACAGTCGGACTATATGATCACATTAAAATATAAGACTTAAAGCGAACCAGCAACACCTATTTTCAAACAAGGGAACGTGGATTTATCGGAGGTGATTTGATATGGCCGATGACCTTGGAACCCGAATCAAAAAACTGGCCAAATGAATATATGAAGCCAGATACCCTGTCTTTTTTACCGGGGCCGGGATAAGTAGTGGCCTAACGAAAACCAGGATTTTTCGTCAAGGTCAAGGACAGCGAAAATTTTAACCGCAGGAATACTTGGCGTATTTTGAGGATTAAAATTTGAGCTGGACGCAGAGATTGGCGAAAAAGACGGTT
>SLJY01000123.1 GCA_007134875.1 Desulfobacterales bacterium | reverse complement strand
GGCTTGCGCGATTTCGAAGAATGCAGCGTACTTGGCGTACGTGTATGTTTACAAGGCGTAAGCCGCAAATTCTGAGAAATCGCGCGTAACGCAGATATTGGACTTTTTACGAAGCCGTCAATTTTGGGCCGGGGCATGGTGGTAGGGGTGGACTATGTGGACGGGATGGATTGGGTGGACCACGGACGGAAATGGACAGCGGGGGGGTCAGGGGGTGCGGTTTGCAGGGTGTACATGGAATGGACATGGCATTTACATTGACATATACATTTTTTTCTTTTATGGTTTGGTGCAGGAATAAAAACATAGGAGGAAAGGATTATGCAGCCGCCATTGACACCGAAGCAGCAGCGCCTGCTGGCGTATTTGCGAAAGCATATCAATGTTTACGGAACCGCCCCGTCGCTTCGGACCGCGGCGAGGGAGTTGGGCGTGAGCCACAGCGCCGTGGCCCAGACCCTGCGGATTCTGGAGAACAAAGGCCTGGTTCTGCGGGAGGGGAAATACAGCCGGGATATTTACCTGGTCAACCGCCACGGCAGGGAAGACGGCGCCCATCGCTGGCGGGAGGTGCCGGTGGTCGGCCGCATCGCAGCCGGTTTGCCCATCTACGCACAGCAGGCGTGGGAGGACAGCATCGTGGTCGACGCCGCCCGGTTCCGGGGGGAAAGCCTGTTCGGCCTGTTCATCCGGGGCGATTCCATGGTCGGAGCCGGCATCCTGCACGGCGACCTGGCCATCTGCGAGCCCCGGCAATATGCGGAAAACGGCGAGATCGTGGTGGCGCTGGTGGACGGGGAGGAAGCCACGGTCAAACGGTTTTTCGCATTGGCCGACCACATCCTGCTCAAGCCCGAAAATCCCTCTTACGTGCCGGTTCGCTATGCATTCGGCCAGGTTCTCGTGCAAGGAAGGGTGGTTGGTATTCAACGCGGCCCGGACGTCATGGAGGGTCTGCAGCCATGACGCAGCCGAAGCATGTATGCCGAATCCGGGTGGGTACGAGCGGGTATTCCTACAACGAGTGGGTGGAGGCCGGGTTCTACCCGCCGGGAACCGCCGGCGCGGGGATGCTGCCGCATTATTCTTCCGTGTTCGGCATCACCGAGCTCAACTATACATGGTACCAGATGCCACGGGCCGAGGCCGTCGACCGGATGCAGAAAACGGCCGGGATCGATTTCATGTTCGCCGTCAAGCTCACCCGCACCCTGACCCATGAAATCGAGGCGAAAAAATGGGAGGGCGAGGTGGCGCGCTTCCGCGACGGCATCGCCCCGCTTGTCCAGAGCGGGCGGCTGGCCGCGGTGCTGGTTCAGCTCCCCCCGTTTTTCGGCCGGACGCCCGCGAACCGGCGCTACCTTGCCGCCCTGCTGGAAAGCCTGGAGCCCCTTCCCGTGGCCGTCGAATTCCGGAACGACTCGTGGGCGACGCAACGGGTCTTCGACGGGCTGGCCGGGCGAAACATCGCCATGGCCGCCGTGGACGCACCGGATCTACCGGGCTTGTTTCCGCCCCTGGGCGTGCTCACCTGCCCGGATTTTTTCTACGTCCGCTTTCACGGGCGAAATGCTGCCGGATGGCGCTCCGGGAACATGCAAAGCCAGTTTGACTACGATTACAGCGAAGCAGAGCTTGCCGGATGGGTCGAAGACCGGATCGCAACCATGGCGGCGGGAGCCAAAGCCGGATTCGTCTTTTTCAACAACCATGTCCGGGCCCAGGCACCGAATAACGCGCGCACCATGATCCGTCTGCTTTCCGGTTCGGGCTTCGCCGTTGCCGGCGGCCCCCGCTCGCAGGCGGCCAGGGGCCGATTTGGAACGTAGGGGAAGGCGGTGTCTTATGGATGCCGGGCAGGTGCCGGAGACCGGTTGTGCAGGGTTGCGCGGCCGTCCTCGTACGGTGGTGCATCTCAACATTGCCGATTTTGCCGTGGCCGTGGAGCGGCAGGTGGATCCCCGCCTCCGGGACCGGCCCGTGATCGTCGCCGCAGGCGCAGACGCTCGTTCGGTGGTCCACGACATGAGCGAGGAAGCCTATCGCGCCGGAATCAGAAAATCGATGCCCCTCCGCGCCGCCTTGCGCCGCTGCCGGGATGCGGCCGTGCTTCCGCTTCACCCGGACCGCTGCGCCCGGGCCATGTCCGCCCTGTTCAAAGAAGCATATGCGTATTCCCCCCTGGTGGAGACGGGCAGGATGGACGGGCACCTGTTCGTGGATATCACCGGTACGGGGCGCATCTTCGGCCCGCCGGTGGACGTGGCCTGGCGCATGTACCGCGCCGTTAAAAAACGGTTCGGATTTGTTCCCATCTGGTCGGTGGCCTCCAACAAGCTGGTGGCCAAGGTGGCCACGCGTTTGGTCAAGCCGGTGGGCGAATGCGTGGTGGGCGAGGGGGAGGAAAGCGAATTCATGGCGCCGGTTTTACTGGATCTCGTGCCCGGCATACGCCGCGACGAAAGCATCCGCCTGGCCGGATTCAACCTGGTCCGTGCCGGCCAGGTCGCAGCCGTGGGAAAGGAGCACCTGGAGACGGTTTTCGGCGTCCGTGCCAAGGGGATCCATGATGCGGTCCGGGGGGTCGACGCAGTGCCCGTGATCCCGGCAGGCAGCGACCCGGAAGCGATCGGCGCATCCAGGATGATGGGAGGTGACCGCTTGGAAATCCGCCCCGTGGAACGCATCCTTTATGAAATGACCGAGGAGATCGGCGCATATCTCCGTGCGCGTCAAACCGCCGCACGCACCCTGTCGATCTGCGTTTTCTACGCCGATGGAATGCAAACCTGCCGGAAGCTTTCGGTTCACCCCCCTTCCGCCAGCGACGCGGGCCTGTTCGAAACCGCCCGGACTCTGCTCTACATGGCATGGACCCGGCGGGTGCGGCTTGCGGGCATTCACCTGTCCTGTCCCGGGACCACGGCTCGCAGACACCAGTTGGAGCTTTTCGGCGGCATGGACGCACACCTCCGGCGTGACGCTCTTTCGGATGCCGTGGACCGCGTCCGCGGACGGTTCGGCGCCGGCTCGGTCCGTATGGGACGCATGCTGGGGGGCGCCGCGTGACGGTTTCCGCCACAACATCCCCGGCCATGGTATCCCCGGTCATGGTCCCCCTGGCTGCCCGTTCAGCCTATTCGTTTGGGTGGGGTACGGCCGGCGTGGACGATCTCTGCCGCCATGCTGCAAGTCTCGGCTACGACCGACTGGCGCTTGCCGATACGGACAATCTCTGCGGGCTCACGGCGTTCGTGACCGCCGCGCGCCGCGCCGGGATCCGGCCCATTATCGGCGCGGAGCTCACGGACCCGCGTGCCGGAACCCGGGCGGTTTTTCTGGCAAAAAACCGCAGCGGATACGAAAACCTCTGCCGCCTGATCACCCGGCGCCACCGGCATGGCAGCTTCGATCTTCTATCGGATATGCCCGGTTTTTCCGGGGGTCTCATGGTCCTGGCGGATACCCCGGAGCTGCTGTATGCCGGCTGCGATGCGGGAATGGACATCCGGGCCGCCTGCCCGCGCCGCTCCCTGCCGCCGGATCATCCCCTCCGGCGTGCGGCCCGCCGCACGGGCGCAGCGCTGGTGGCGACGGTCGACTCTTTTTTCAACCGTAAGGACGACTATTTCCTTCACAGGGTGCTGCGGGCGATCGACAGAAACGAGGCCCTTCCCCGGCTTTCACCCGAAAACGCGGCGCCGCCGGATGCGTTTCTGGGCGGCCCGGAATATTACGTGCGCCGCTTTGCCGCCTGCCCGGAGGCGATCCGAAACACGCTGGCCGCGGCCAGGGAGATTGTCTTTGAAGGGCCGGATTTCGGGATCGTGATGCCCCCCTGGGAAAAGGACCGCCCGGAACAGGCGGCCGTGCGCCTTCGGGAAGCGGCCTATGACGGCGCGCGCCGCCGCTACGGCGAGCTGCCCGAGACCGTGGTCGATCGGTTGGAGCATGAACTGTCCGTGATCTCGGAGAAGGGATTTTGCGGATATTTCCTGATCGTGGCCGACATCGTGTCCCAAAGCCCGCGCACCTGCGGCCGCGGTTCGGGCGCGGCATCCCTGGTGGCCTACTGCCTGGGGATCACCAATGTGTGCCCGGTCCGCCACAACCTGTATTTCGAGCGGTTTTTGCATCCCGGCCGGATCGATCCCCCGGATATCGACGTCGATTTCGCCTGGGACGAGCGCGACGGCGTGATTACCTCGGTGCTGGAAAAATACCGGGGACGGTCCGCCATGGTATCCAGCCACATCCGGTTCCAGCTTCCCATGGCCGTACGCGAAGTGGCACGGACGTATGGCCTGGCCGAAGCTGAAATCGGCCGGGTCACGGCAAGACTGCCCGGCCGGCTCCCTGAAGGCATCCCTGAAGGCATCCCTGAAGGCATCTCTGATCGTCCCTCCCCCCCTCGGCCCGGATCCCCTGGATCCACCGGACTCCCCGGATCTCTTGGCGATGTTCCGGCCGAAGATCCCGCAGGCTTGCTTTCCCGGGATCCCCGCATGCGCGGGGTCGACCTGTCCTCGCCGTGGCCGGAAATCATTTCCCTGGCCGCCCGTATCACCGGGCTTCCCCGCCATCTTTCGGTTCACCCGGGCGGGGTGGTCATCACGCCGGGGCCCATCGATGCATACGTTCCCGTGCAGCGCACGGCAAAAGGCGTGGACGTCCTTCAGTGGGACAAGGACGGGGTGGAGGACGCCGGGCTGGTGAAGATCGACCTGCTGGGCAACCGAAGCCTCGGGGTGATTCGCGACGCCATGGCCGACCTGCGCGAAGACGGCAATGCCCCGGACGAAGCGTCCTGGATGCCGGAGGATGATCCGGCCACACAGGAAGCGCTCGCCCGGGGAGAAACAATGGGGTGCTTCTACATCGAAAGCCCGGCCATGCGCCTTTTGCAGCAGAAAACCGGCAAAGGCGATTTTGAGAGCCTGGTTATCCATTCCTCGATTATCCGCCCGGCGGCAAGCGACGTGATCCGGGAGTATATCCACCGTTTGCACGGCGGCGCGTGGGATCCGGTTCACCCACTGGCACACGACGTGCTGGCGGAAACCTTCGGATTGATGGTCTTCCAGGAGGATGTATCCCGGGTGGCCGTGGCGGTGGCGGGATTTTCCCACGAAGACGCCGACGGCCTGCGCAGGATAATGACCAGAAAGGACCGGCAGCAAAGGCTTGAGGATTACCGGGAACGCTTCATTGCCGGGGCCCGGGCCCGGGGCGTGGACGAGCTGCGGATCGATGCGATCTGGCGCATGATCGAAAGCTTCAGCGGGTACTCCTTCTGCAAGCCCCACAGCGCATCCTACGCAAAAGTCTCCTTCGAGGCCGCATGGCTGAAAACGCACTTTCCTGCGGTGTTCATGGCTGCCGTGATCAGCAACCAGGGAGGTTTTTACTCCCTGTTCGCCTATGTTTCCGAGGCGGTTCGAAGCAATATTACGATTTTGCCGCCAGACGTTCAAACAAGCGGTATCCGGTGGAAAGGGCGGGGGCGGTCCATGCGGGTGGGGTTGCTTTCCGTAAAGGGGCTTTCACCGCGGACCATGGAGCGGATCATTCGGGAGCGTGAAAAGGCGGTGTTTTCCGAATTGTCCGATTTCCTTGAGCGCGTCCGCCCGGATGAACCGGAAGCCCGGGCCCTGGTATACGCCGGCGCCCTGGACCGCTTCGCACCCGGCGGCGGGCGCCGGGGAGCGCTTCTTTGGCGTCTGTCGGCCTGGCAAAAAAAGCGCGAATCCCGGGAAGACAACCAATACCTGTTCCCGGGATTTAAGCAATCCGGGGCTTTGCCCACCCGTTCCGCAGCAACAGCCTGGCCCGCTGACGGTACGGCTTCGGGAAGTTTTCCGGATGAAGCGCAGCCCGATCTCCCCCCGGACGGACGGCTGCAGAACCTTCGCCGCGAGCTCTCGGTGCTGGGTTTTTTGTGCGGGTGCCACCCCATGGTTCTGTTTGCAGGGGTCCGTGACCGGCAAAAGACCGTGCGTGCCGCTGACATTGGGGCACACACGGGCCGGCGCGTCCGGTTTGCCGGATGGATGATCACCGGCAAGACCATCCTGAGCGCCGGGGACGATCCCATGAAATTCGTCACGTTCGAGGATGAAAGCGGCCTGGTGGAAGCCGTGTTTTTCCCCCACGCTTACGATCGGTTCTGCCACATTCTCGAATACGGCCGCCCCTTTTTGCTTTCCGGTACGCCCGCTGCAGACCATGGGGCCGTCACGCTAACCGTGGAAGATATCCGGCCGATGTCCGGTTTTATGGGTTGAAATTTTATGCAGTTCAAGCAAAGATAAAAACAGGAAAAGAATGGAGCATATTCGCTTTCGGGGGCACTTCCCGGATGTGTCCGTCGACGCGATTGCGGAAACCCTTCGACGGGAATATCCCGGCAGTGAGGAGGTTCTTGCCGCGGTGAGCTTTGATCGGGACGTGAACTCGAAGACGAAGTAGCGCCCGAACTAAGTAGCGGACTGCTGCGGCTGGAGCTTTTGTGATTCTATGCTTATCGCGGTGTTTTATGACCCGTTGCTCAATCTGTACCGGTTTCCCGGCCGGAAGAAACGTCCGGCATGACCATGCAGGTGGCGATACCGATTGCAACAGCTTAATATTCATCGTCTTTCATCTCAAAAATGTATGCGCCGATGCTTCCTCACGCACGGGCCGCCGCCCCGCCGAATGATGTTACTCCACCTGAAAAAATGCTTTTTCGAATTCCGGCCGGTCTTTGTATTTACCCATGAAAAAGCCCGGCAGAAACTCGGCCTGTTCGAACAGTGACGGGTCGGCTTCGATACCGGCCTCGTGGAGCGCGCTAAACACGTCCTTCGGATCCGGCGGGCAGTTCTTGATGGCGATCTGTTTCTGAATATCCGGGTGATCCCTGTTCTTTTTATACATGCACTGGCCCAACAGTATGGTCGTTTTCATGCCGGGTGCCGGCTCCATGACTTTTCCGGTCAGCACCTCCACCTTGTCCCAGGGCTCTTTCTTCCAGGCATAGCGGATCGCCGTGAGAACTAGTCCGCTCATGACCGTGCAGTATGTGCACATGGTGTTGTCGAACTTGCGATAATAAATGCCGTCAAGTCCCTGCTTGGCTATCGGCACGGGAATTTCCCGGGTATCCTCGCATCTGTATTCAAAATCCCAGGCATGAAAGGAAGCCACGCTCTCGATCGACTCACCCGTTATCTCCACATCCGACAGGTCGGGCCTGCGCCCCCGGTTGGCGGCGGCATGGGCCAGGTAGAGCACGTTGGACGGGCTGTGGCCGAGGATCCGCGCGGCGACCATGTCGGCTGACAGGATATCGGCGGAGGCCACCAGGAGGTTTTTCCGGTGCATCTTGCCGTCAAAGCCGGGCCCCCGTTCCACGGTGTATATGCCGTCGATCACGGTGAGCATGGGAGGCATTTTATCGGCGAGGCGTGCGATATGGTAGTGCAGGTCCTTTTGCGAATCCGCGCTGTGGCATTTTTTACGCGAAGGAATATCGATGCATCCCTTGAGATTTTTGATGCCCATGCTCACGGTGGTCTGGTTGTGGGTTTTCATGGGCGGGATGTCCACCACGAAATCGCTGTGGAGGATGTCCGTGTTGAATTTCAACGTCACGCCGCCGCCCAGATCCGTTTTTTCAAAGGGCCGATCCATGACGTTTACGGTTTTAACGCCGTATTTTTCCCCAAGGCGCTTGTAGCCCAGGGTTTCAAAGGCATGGGCAGGGGTGAGCTTGTCCTTGGGGTCCGCCACGATGCCCTCCCCGATTGTAATATCGTCGATGCCGCGCTCCCTTAACAAAACGATGACGTCCTCGATCACCCGGGAGGTGGTGATGACGCCCCACTTGGGAAATTCGCAGTGCCGGGTCCAGAAAACGATATTGGGCTTGATGAATACTTTCGCCCCTTCCGGCAGGTGATCCAGGCCGCCGCAGGCCTCGACGGCTTTTCGGACCGATTCGAAGGGTTTTTCGTACTTGACCACAGATACTCGGTGCTTCTTCATGGGTTGGCGTTCCTTGTGTTGAGTGTGCCTGGCAAAGGTTTCGACAAGGCCGCTTATCATAACATCCGGAGAAAAAATGACAACCCTGAAAGATATTTCCCCGGGGATCTGCGGGAAAGTGAGATATATCGCCCTCGTTTTTCGCTTTTTAAGTATGACGGCTTCGTAAAAAGTCCAATATCTGCGTTGCGCGCAATTTCTCAGAATTTGCGGCTTACGCCTTGTAAACATACACGTACGCCAAGTACCCTGCATTCTTCGAAATTGCGCAAGCCTTGATCTTGAACTTTTTACAAAGCCGTCAGATCGC
>SLJY01000121.1 GCA_007134875.1 Desulfobacterales bacterium | reverse complement strand
CCGTCAACAATTGGGAGGGGGCGTGCCAGCTCGGGGCGAAGACAAGCCAGGCACCCTGAATGTCCGAGCGAAGCGAGTTTTCAGGGTGCGGCTTATCGAGCCGTAGAAGCTGGCAACGGCCACTCACAGTTGCGAGGGGGTAATCCCCAGACCCTCTGAAATGATCCGATGGGTTTTTTGGGGGCAAACGGCGAGATGGTTGTCTGTTTCCGTGGCAGGGATTACAGCGGACAAAGCGGTTGGTTTTTTTGAGGTGGGCTTTGCCAAACGCCGAGGCATCCAGGACATGATGCGCTTCCTTCGTCAGCACATCCTATGGGGCATCGCGCATCATACATCCGGATTATCACGCAAGGTATCCCAAGATGTTACACAAGGCTGCAAATTGACGCATTTTGGAGGGTCGGGGGTAATCCCCGGACCCTCTGAAATGATCCGGCAAGAACAATTTTTGTTCGCGGCTTCCCGTAAGTTAATACGTTCAGCGCGTCCCCGGTTCTATGCCGAGGCGGTGGAGGGTTTCGGGGGTGGGGCGGCCGGCTTCGTCCCAGCCGCGCAGGGCATAGTAATCCTGAAGGAGATATTTCATGTCGGATTCGGTGATACGATGGCCCTGGCGGGGGCCGCTGGGCAGGGGCTCATCGATGAAGCGCCGGGGAAGCCTTTCGTCGGCGGTGGTCATTCCCTCGCGAAGATTGAACAAACGGGTGGTGTTCCAGACCCGCTCGCCCAGAAGATCGAAAAAGGATGCCACCACGCTCCGGCCCGTGGCTGCGTTAAGCATCCGGGCATAGGTATCCGCCGTGACGCCCATGGCGCCGAAATCGCACTTCACCAGGCAGTCGGTGCCGGCCAGGTAATCCTGGAGGGATTTAACCATCGCCGCCTTGCCCTCCAGGGCAAGCGCCTCCACCGGCTTTCCGTTCCACGCCTCTCCGGTGGCCTCGTAGCCCGCCGGAAACCCCCGCTGATGACAGGCGCCCCGGTCCGCGGTCATGTAGGCGAGCCCCATGCCGGGGGTTCCCCGCGGTCCCCAGGCCGGCATCTCGAGACCTTTGACGTGAAGGGCGATGGCTTCGGCCTCCCCGCCCAGGGCTTTTGCCGCACGCTTTACGCCGAGCGCCAGGAGCGCGCCCAGTTCGCCTTCCTTTTTCACAATGCGTTCGATCAACTCCGCTGCAACATCCGCATTGCCGAAAGCAAGCGCCAGGCCGTCGGTTGGAACAATTCCTTTTTCCGCGCCTTCAAAGGCAAAACCCAGGCAGGCGCCCGCGGATATGGTGTCGATCCCCAGATCATCGCAGAGGCGGTTCAAGTGCGCCACTGCCCTGGGATCGCCGATCTCGAGATTGGTTCCCAGCATGGCCGCGGTTTCGTATTCCACGATGTCCGTGATGAAATGCTTATACTTGCCGGTTCGCACCGCGCCCATCTGAGAGCAGCCGATGGGACAGCCGAAGCACGCCGCACGGGAAAGCCACAGCTTCTGCTTCTGCCCGTGATCGCCCAGCTTCGCTGCCAGCTTCGACGTGCCGTCCGTGAAATTGCGCGCGGGAATCAGGCCGGAGGCATCCGCGAATTCCACGGCGGAGGCCGTTCCCGCCTCCATCAGCACGCGGCAGTCCTCCGAGAGCCCGATCTCATGGTTAGCCTCTGCCACGGCCCGCAAAAACCTATTGGGGTCGAACAGCCCGACCAGCTCATTTCCCTTCAGGGCAATCGCCTTGAGATTCTTGGATCCCATCACCGCGCCCGCGCCCCCGCGGCCGGCATGGCGGTTGGTGTCGCAGCACACCAGGGAATACAGCACCCCGTTTTCACCGGCCGGACCGATGCAGGCCACCTTGATGCCGGAATCCTTGCGGCGCTGCCGGATCCGATCGCCGGTTTCAATGGCGCCGGTCCCCCACAAGTCGCCTGCGGGCTGCAGCGAAGGCCCCCGGTGGTCCACCAGGAGGTAGACCGGCTCCGGGGAACGGCCCGTCAGAACAATCCCGTCGTAACCCGCATACTTGATCTCCGGGCCGAAATACCCGCCGAAATAAGAGTCGAGAAACGTGTGGGTAAGCGGCGACTTGGTGACGATGCAGGCACGCATGGCCGGCGCGGTGGTGGCGGTCAGGGGACCGGTCAGAAACATCAGGGCGTTGTCCGGACCCAAAGGATCGGCCTTTTCAGGAACCCAATCCAGCAAAAGCCGTGCACCGATCCCCTTGCCGCCCAGGTAGGCCGCCAGGATCTCCGGGGGCAGGCGTACTTCAGAAAATTCAGCCGATGTCAGATTCACATGGAGCAGCCGCCCCATGGTGGATGTGCCGCCCATCTCCATTTACTCCCCCTCCTCTTCCGGCAGGTCGCCGCCTGAAAACCCCAGGGCACCGCACGGGCATATCTTGACACACGCCGGATCGCCCCCGCATAAATCGCACTTGTAAGCCAGGCCATCCGCCGGGTCCGCGTGGATCATCTCCAGGGGGCAGAAACGGCTGCACAGGCCGCATGCGATGCATTGTTCCCGAGCGATCACCACCGCGCCCGAACCGTCATCGCGGTAAATGGCGCCTACCGGGCAGACCCGCATGCAAAGGGGGTTGCCGCAGTGCCTGCATGCCACCGGCAGGTGCACTAAATTCTCCCACCGGTGCTCGATGCGGATGCCCGCCTTATTGGGATTAAAGCCGCCGAACAGGTGCATGGAACAGGCGGTTCGGCAAAGCGAACAGCCGGTGCACCGGTCGAAAAATGTGTTAATGAGTTTTACGGGGCGATTCATTTCCACTCTCTCAGTCCTTCCAGTACAGCGCCGCTTGGCGCGGGGGCCGCGCCGAACACAACACCCGCGCCAAACAATGCGCCCTTTGCGTCTACCGCCTACTGACTCCGTCTTCCGACGACCGGTTTACATGTCTTTCAGCGCCGCCTCGTAGACGTCCAGCGCCGGCCGGCCGTCCACGGTCTCAACCCCTTCGAGCCAGCCGCGATAGACATCCGGGTTATCTTTCATCCAGGCAAGGCCCGCTTCCAGGTCGCTCACGCCGGATTGTTCATGGAGCATGGTCATGGCCACGTTGATCATGTCGATGGGAACCTTGTAGTTCTCCAGGAACCTGGCCACATTGGGCTGCTCCTTGTCAAAACCCGCCCGGATATTGATGAACACATCGGCGGTGCCGTCGTTTTCACCGAAGGTCCGCTCGTCGCTGCCCGCCAGGTATTCCATGTCGATAACATAGTTCATCCAGTGCGGCGACCAGCCCAGAAAAACGATCCATTCCTCGTTTCTTGCATAGCTCCGGACCTGGGAAAGCATGGCGGCCTCGGAGGAAGGCACCAGCTCGAAGTCGCCCAGACCGAACAGGTCGTTTTCGATCATGTATTCTACCACCTCGTTGCCGTCGTTTCCTTCCTCGATTCCGTGGATCTTGTAACCGAGCCTGTCGCCGTACTTTGCGATATCCTCGAAATGCTGCAGGCCGCCTTCATAAACGTAACTGGGCACTGCCAGGGTGTATTTGGCGTTTTCCATGACGGGGGAAAAGCTCTCCACCCTGCCGGATTCGAAATGCGGGCGTGCAATCGATTCCATGGTCGGCATCCAGTTACCCAGAAACACGTCCGCCTCGTTGTTGGCAAGCGCGTTGTAGGCAATGGGCACCGAGAGCAGGTTGGTGGTTGCATCATAGCCCAGGGCGTCTATAATGTGGATAGCCACTTCCGTCTTGATCGTCACGCAGCTCCAGGGCACGTGAGCGAAACGAACCTTGTCCTTTGCGGTTGCGGCGGATGAAAATACCCCCGTAAGGAGGATAATCATCAGCATAACGATACGGACCGTTTGTTTTTTCATCGTTTGGTCTCCTTCTATTTATAATGATTTCGCGGTCTGTTCGAACCGGCACGCCCGGCGGGCGGGCCTTATTGGCTAACGCTGCTACGCTTTTTCGTGCCGGTAAAAACCAAGATCCGACGGCGCAAGCGGCGTATTCCCCAAGATGATATCCGCGGCCTTCTCCGCGATCATCAACACGGGCGCGCAGATGTTTCCGTTGGTAATCTCCGGCATGACCGAGGCATCCACGACCCGCAGGCTCCGCACGCCCCGGACACGAAGATTCTCATCCACAACGGCCATGTCGTCATGGCCCATTTTGCATGTGCAGCTCGGATGGTAGGCGCTTTCTCCTTCCCGGGCCACGAAATCGAGGATTTCGTCGTCCGTTTGGACACCTTCCCCGGGAGAAAGCTCCTTTTCCCGGAATTCGGCGAAGGCCGGCTGACCGAAGATCTTTCTGGCGCATTCGACGGCCTCCACCCACTCTTTCCGGTCCTTTTCCGTGGACAGGTAGTTGAACCGGATTTTCGGGTACTTCGCCGGATCCGCGGAATCGATCTTCACGCAACCCCGGGCATCGGAGTACATGGGCCCCACGTGGAGCTGGAACCCGTGGCCCTCGCTGGGCGCGGTTCCGTCGTAGCGGATGGCGATGGGCAGAAAGTGGAACTGGAGATTGGGATAGTCCAGCGTTTCATTGCTCCGGACGAATCCGCCCGCCTCGAAATGGTTGGACGCGCCGATCCCTTTTTTCAAAAGCAGCCAGTCCAGGCCGATTTTCGGGGCACGCCAAGGCTTGAGATAGGGATAAAGGCTCACCGGCTTTTTGGCTGCGCATTGCACGTAAAGCTCCAGGTGATCCTGGAGGTTTTCTCCCACGCCGGGGAGATCCGCCTTGACGCGAACGCCCAGGTCGTATAGCTCATCGGCCTTTCCGATGCCCGAGAGCTGGAGCAGCTGGGGCGAATTGATGGCCCCGCCGCAGCAGATGATCTCGCCGCCGTATACGGTCTTGGTATCGCGCCCTTTTCTGTATTCCACGCCCACGGCCCGGTTGCCTTCGAACAGGATCCGGGTGGTCAGTACATGCGGCAGAACCTTCAGGTTGTCCCGGTGCATGGCCGGATGCAGGTAGCCGCGGGCCGCGCTCCAGCGCCGGGAGCGGTAGGTGGTGCTTTCAAATTTCGAAAACCCTTCCTGTTGGTATCCGTTGACGTCTTTTGTCAGCGGGTATCCCGCCTCCTGCACGGCCGCGAAAAACGCGTCGAACAGGGGATTGTCGCATTCCGGCGTGGTGAGGTACTGGGGGCCGCTTCGCCCCTGGTATTCGTCGGCGCCCTTGAGGCGATATTCCATCTTCTGAAAGTAAGGCAGGCAGTGGGCGTAGTCCCAGGTTTTTAGGCCCGCCTGATCTTTCCACTTCTCGTAGTCCATGGGATTTCCGCGGATATGGATCATGCCGTTGATGGAACTCGACCCGCCGTACACCTTGCCTCTCGGATGGTCGATCCGCCGGTTGTGCATCCAGGGTTCGGGCTCGGATTCATATCCCCAGTTATAAAACCGGCTGGTCAGGTTGTAGGACAACGCCGACGGCATATGGATCCGGAAGTCGGCCCGGTAATCCGGCCGGCCGGCTTCCAGCACCAGGACGTCGCGGTCCGGATCCGCGCTCAGCCGGTTTGCCAGCACACTGCCCGCGGTCCCGGCACCGATGATGATTGCGTCGTATCGTTTTGCTGCCATGATGTTTTATCTCCTTATGTATCTGTAAAATCGGTCGGGTCATCCTCCGGGCATTTTCCACTCATCTCCCGGGCACCCGAACAATCGATCCGGTTTGCTTCAAGCCGCCGGCCCGTCGGAGAAAACACGGGCTCCGGCAACGGAATTGATCGCTTTGACCTTTTCCCGCAAAATCCGGTAATGGTACCCGATGCAGGACTTGGTCCGGACCGGGTCCGCCGCCAGGATCCACATGGCGGTTTCCTGCCAGTTTTCCACGGCATATTTTCTGTACGCCGCGTCCTCGTAAAGAGCGTTGTCCATGGAACTGAACCCGATCTGAACCGCCTGCATGATCCATTCGAAAATCGGGTTTCTCGCCATTTTGGCAAACAGGATATTGAGCTCCCGGTCGAGTTCCGCCAGCTTTTTCAATCCGGCCGTGCCGCCGTTGACCGCATCAGCCAGCCGGTCGGCCTTTTCCGCGAGATTGCGTTTTTCTTCGACCGTTCCGCGCGCAATAACCAGATCCGAGATCATATAGTCTATGGACTCCCGGAACTCGACCAAATGGATGGGGTCGGTCCGGTTCTGCCGCAAAAACAGGGCAAAGGACTCGCTTGCGGGAACCACCTCCAGATGCTTGATGTAAGCGCCGCCCCTGGCTCCCTTGCGGATCTCGATCAACCCCTTCTGCTTGAGCACCTGGAATGCCTCCCGGATGACGCCGCGGCCGGTCTTGTAAAGCGCCTGCAGCTCCCTCTCGCTGGGAAGTTTTTCTCCCGGCTCGATTCTTCCTTCGAGAATTGCCGCCTGGATCTGCAGGGCGATATCTTCTCCGGCGCGTCCCGCCTGCACCGGCACGAACAAGTCATCGGGTGTCATGTCCGACTCCTTAATGGACCTACCGTTGTATCTTGAATGGTCATACCAATACACGCTTTGTTTACACAAAAACCAGCAAAACAGAACCAAAAAGCTGCGGATTTAAGAATATTGTTTATAATGGTAGGTCCATTATATAAAAATATGGGGCCTTGTCAACCCCCTGGCCAATTTTTTTATTAGGTCGTTTGGATGGGCCTGAAAAAAGTCGCGATCTGGCGGCTTTGCAAAAGGTTCAAGAGCAAGGTATGCGCGATTTCGAAGAATGCATGGACGGATTTGAAGCCGGGTGATAAATCGCACGTGAACTCGTTGTTTTCCTGGTTGTTATGCATTGATTTATGCGATTATAATTATTATTATATCAATCGACCGAATACGGTTGCCAATCGGATCAATTTCGAATCCGGGGTCCGGGTTTATGGTAAGCCGGCAAGCAATCCGGCTTTGCGGGGTTCCGCCCGGAAAGAAAAAAATCAAAAACAAGGAGTACATCGATATTTCATGGAGCCTGCCGAGTCGCTCAATCACCAAAAAGCCAGAAAAGCATTGGTTAAAGTGCGGGAAATGACCATTGACGACCTCGCCGATGTCTTTCACATGGGCGAAAAACTGTTTCTCGCGGACAAAGCCCCCAACACGTATCGGGCGTGGGACGAGTATGAAGTAGCCGATCTGTTTTACAGCGACACCGAGTTCTGCCTCGTGGCGGAATTCGATGACGAAATCATCGGGTTCGCGCTGGGAACCACGGTGAGCAAGTCCCGGTCGGCCTGGAAATACGGCTACCTTCTCTGGCTTGGCGTCCTGCCAGGATTCCAGCGCAAGGGGGTGGCCGAAAAGCTCTTTCAACGATTCAAGAACCTGATGCTCCAGGCCAACGTGCGGATCCTCGTAGTCGACACGGAAGCGGATAACATTCAGTCCCTTAGCTTTTTCCGGGAACAGGGGTTCGGCAATCCGCAGGAGCACATCTACCTGTCCATGAACCTGGACCAGGAACGACAGCGCATGAATTTGCGCAAAAAATCGAACGGACACTGAATGAGTCCCGTCGACGACAGAAAGCTCAAGCACCTTGTCCACCGGATGATCGATATCTACAGCCCGTCCGGCAAGGAAAACGACATACTCGATTACCTCCGGGGACACCTCAAGCGAAGAGGGGTGACGACCACCGTGCAGGAAGTCGATGACAACCGCTTCAACCTGCTCATCCTCCCGTCCGGTGACGCGGATATCCGGATGGCCCTGATCGGGCACATCGACACGGTGGCCGCCTACGACATCGAGGATTACGGCTTCTACGAGGAAAACGGCCGCATTTACGGACTGGGGGCGGCGGATATGAAATCCGGGTGCGCCGCCATGATCGAGGCGTTTCTGGCATTCCGGGATGAAAAGGGGACTTCCGTGCCCGCGGCCCTTTGTCTTGTTGTGGGGGAAGAGGAAAGCGGGGACGGGGCAAAGGCGCTTATCGACGAATACCATTTCCCATGGGCCTTAATCGGAGAACCCACCGACCTGGTTGCCTGCCTGAGCAGCTACGGCTACCTGGAGATGCAGGTGGCTTCCACCGGCAAGCGGGTCCATGCCTCCATGGCGAAAAACCACACCAACGCCACCGAATCCCTTTTGCACACCATGCTCCGGATCTCCCATTTTCTCCGGGAGAACCACCCGGAGTTGGTCTACAACTTCCGGGACCTTTATTCCTACCCTTCCGGATTCTCCACGCCGGACCGCTGCGAGGCCTGGCTGGATATCCATGCCCCCCCCAACGCCCCGCTGGGCGAAATTGTCACCGCCATCGAGGAAGTCTGTCTTTTGCGCCCGGAAGGCGGCAACGCCATTGAACCCCATTTCCAGATCGAAACCATCGATGCGGGCTACGAACTGCCGGAAAAGGGGAAAATGGTGGAAAGCCTGCAAAAGGCCT
>SLJY01000150.1 GCA_007134875.1 Desulfobacterales bacterium | reverse complement strand
TTGACTTCCTTGACCCGGTCTTCCAGCAGGGATTTGAGCTTGCCGAACAGATCGTTGTATTGCTCTTTTTTCGCATCGTCGTCGGCCGATTCGATGCCCAGATCCCCTTTCTCGGCGCTCTTGAGGGTTTTTCCCTTGTATTCCGTGAGGGTCTGCACGACGAACTCGTCCACGGGGTCGGTCATGAGAAGGACTTCGTAATTTCTGTCCTTGAGCGCCTCTATGTGGGGGCTGTTGATGATCGATGACATGGAATCGCCGGTGATGTAGTAGATGTGCTCCTGGTCCGGCTGCATGTCCGCCACGTAATGTTCCAGGGAACGCCATTTGTCCTCGGAGCGGGTTGTTTTGTAGCGCAGCAGCCCGGTGAGCCGGTCCTTGTTTTCCCAGTCGTTGTAGGCGCCTTCCTTGATCACCGCACCGAACTGGTCGAAAAACGTGTCGTAGGTCTCCTGATCCATTTTTTCCAGTTTGTCGAGTATTTTCTTGACAAGGTTTTTCCGGATGTTTCTGACCAGCGAATCCTGCTGGAGCAGCTCGCGGCTGATATTCAGGTTCAGGTCGGGAGCGTCCACGACTCCGCGGATGAAGCGAAGGTATTCGGGCAGCAGTTCCTTGCAGTTGTCCATGATGAAAACCCGCCGGCTGTATAGCCTTACACCGTGAGACCGTTCCGGGTGGAACAGGTCGAACGGCGCGGTGGACGGGATGTAGAGCAGGGCCGTGTACTCGGTGGTCCCTTCGAGCTTGGTATGGAGCCAGTCAAGGGGTGGGTTCCAGTCGTGGCTGATGTGGGAATAAAAATCCTTGTATTCGTCCTCGGTGATTTCACTCTTGTTTCTGGCCCATATGGCCTTCATGGAGTTGAGCGTCTCCTCCCGGATGACTTTTTTCTTCTTGTCTTCCAGTGGTTTTCCGTCCGCATCCAGAAGGGGATTGCCGTCTTCGTCGGTTTCGGATTCTATTCTTTCGACGTCCATGACGACGGGATAGCGCACGAAATCGGAGTGCTGCTTGACTACGCGGCGGATGGTCCATTCCTCGGTGAAATCATCCTCACCGGCTTCCACGGGTTTGAGCTGCAAAATCACGTCTGTGCCCCGAGAGGGTTTTTCAATCTCTTCAATGGTAAATTCCCCCTGGCCTTCGGATTCCCATTGACAGCCCTTTTCATCGAATGCGCTGCGCGTTATCACCGTTACCTTGTCCGCCACGATGAATGAGCTGTAGAATCCCACCCCGAACTGGCCGATCAGCTCGGTGGAGATGGTATTGTCTTTTTTCGACTGTTCGAGCGCCCGGATGAATGCGGCGGTTCCGCTTTTGGCGATGGTCCCGAGGTTTTCCGCGATTTCATCGCGGGTCATGCCGATGCCGTTGTCAGAAACCGTAAGCGTGCGGTTTTCCTTGTCCGGTATCAGCTTGATCTTGAATTCCGTTTCTCCGCCTAAGATGTCCGGGTTGGTCTGGGACTCGAAATCGATCTTGTCGATTGCGTCGGACGCATTGGAGATGAGCTCCCTGAGAAAAATTTCCCGGTTGGAATAAAGGGAGTTGATGATGATGTTGAGAAGCTGCTTGACTTCGGTCTGGAATTCGAAAGTCTCTGGTTTGGGTGCCATAATGTTGTGCTCCTGTTCTATTTGTGGGTTGTTCTGGTTTTCCGGTTAGCTTTAATCCATTAAAATGGGTTCGGTTTGTCGTTTGTCAAGGGGTTGGGGGCGGACAACGCAGCGTACTTGGTGTATGATGCGCTTCCTGCGTCAGCACATCGTTTGCTGTTCCTGAATTGACCTTATTCTCGTTAAACACATGGTTTCAAAGGCACTTCTGGTCCGACGCGGTATGCAACAGCAAAACGGGTTTGCGTTTTTTTTATTTCCGGTCTATGCTTTAAAGATTTATGTTTTGATGCATTCGAAAAAGTCGCGATCCGATGATAGTGATGACAAGATGATCGAACTCTACGAAAATCTGTCGAAAAAAGATGCGGAGCTGTGCAGCCTGGTACTGGATGCTTCCTTTATACCCCACCGGGTCAGGCGGCGGGGCAGGGGGTTTTCCGTGCTGGTGGACGAGCACAACTACGAAGCCGCACGGGAGACGATGGCTGCCTATTTCGCTGAAAACCGGATGGAACATATCTTTCCGGCTCCTATGGAAGAGGATGCCGAGCACGCGTATGCCGGGGTATGGATGGCCGTATTTTTAGGAGCGATCCATATATACGTGGCAAATACCGGTTATGTCTGCGACATCTGGGACCAGTTCGGCGCGTCGGCCGCCAGGATCAACGATGGTGAATGGTTTCGCACCGTAACCGCACTGATGCTTCATGCGGACGCCGTTCACCTTGCCGGCAACATGGCCGGCATGGCCATTTTCGGCACCGCGGTCGCCCAGGTGTCCGGGTGGGGGGTCGGGTTCCTGCTGATCCTGCTGGCAGGCGCCGGCGGAAATTTTTTGAATGCGGTGATGATGCGAACAGGCCATCTCTCCATCGGTGCCTCCACCGCCGTTTTCGCGGCGGTGGGCATCCTGTCGGCGCACCAGTTCGTGCGGCGCCGCAAAACCGGCGGGCGCAAGTCCCGGGCACTGGTTCCGGTTTTTGGGGGCATTGCCCTTCTGGGCATCCTGGGAACCGGTGAACGCGTGGATTTGGGAGCCCATCTGCTCGGATTTGTCGCCGGTATCGGGGTGGGCGTGCTATATGGCTTTTTCGGCGCCGGCCGCACGGATGAACGGACCCAGTGGATCTGTGCATCCGCGGCATCGGGTATTATTGTGTTTGCGTGGGTGGCAGGCTACTTATACGGGTAACCGGACAGGAGGCGATACCAGCAAAATGAAATCGATAGCCGATTTGCTTTTCGAGTCCAAAATGCTCAAGGAAATTCCCCGTGCGGGATATCATTTTCTGGGTGCAGGCAAGGAGTCCGTTGCGGAACACTGCTTTTCGGCAGCCTTCATCGCTTACGTCATGTGCCGGCTGGAGCCGGCGGCGGATCCGCTTCGCCTGGTCTTCATGTGCCTGGTCCACGATCTTGCCGAAGCCCGAACCGGTGATCTGAATTACGTGCAGAAACGATACGTGAAAGCCGATGAAAAAAAAGCCATAAACGATGCCACGAGGAGCCTGCCGTTCGGAGAGGATATCCGGACTTTGACGGACGAGTTCAGGCGGCAGGAAACTCTGGAAGCGAAGCTGGCCCATGACGCAGATCAGCTCTCTTTTATCCTCGACCTGAAATCGATTGCCGACAGGGGGGCAAAAACCCCGGAAAAATGGCTTCCTTATGTCGTGGACCGGCTCAAGACCGACCTTGGCCGTAAACTGGCCCAAAGCATCACGGAACGCGACTGGGATGCCTGGTGGATAGAAAATTACACGGAGGAGTCGTGACGGATTTGTAAAAAGTCCAATATCTGCGTTACGAGCGATTTCTCAGAATTTGCGGCTTACGCCTTGTAAACATGCACGTACGCCTGGTACGCTGCATTCTTCGAAATCGCGCAGGCCTATATCTTGAACTTTTTACAAATCCGTCGGATCGCGTTTTTTTACGGGTACTTCAAATTTGATCCGGGTACGGAGATTGGCGAAAAGATGATTTTCGTTCAGGCATTATGTAAACAAACCCGCGCGGGAGATTCCGGATGCAGCTAAGCCTCGAAGAACTCGCCGGGTGCCTGGATACACACCCCGACATTGTGCTGCGATGGATCCGGCAGGGACGGATCCCCGTGAAGCGCAGACAGGATATCTGCGTTTTCAACCCGGAGGTGCTGGAAAAATGGGCCGCAGTCAATCATGTCAGCTTCACGCCGCCGGAAAAAAAGACGCGGCCGCTTCTTGAGGAAAAACCGTCCGGCCTTGCCAGGGCCATTGAAAAGGGCGGGATTTACTACGATATTCCGGGAGAAACTGTAAGCGATGTGCTGCGATCGGCGGTTGAACGGATGGAAAGCGTCGCCGGCCGGCGGTTGAAGGATTTGTTGTTAGAGAAACTTCTGGACCGGGAGAACATGATGTCGACCGGTATCGGAAGCGGCGCTGCGGTTCCCCATCCCCGGTCTCCCGTCAGGCATGAAGCGGACGGGCAGCCGGAGGAGCAGATGGCGGTGTGCTTTCTCTCCAGTCCGGTCGACTGGCAGGCGGTGGACAACAAGCCCGTTTTCGTTCTTTTCATCATTGTTGCCCCCACGGCTCGTGAGCACCTTCACCTGCTTTCCCGCATTTCGTATTGCATGCGTGACAACGCGTTTCGGGATCTGATTGCAGGCCGTCCGGACCCGGAAGATCTTTTTGCTGCGGTCTCCGGGTATGACAGCCGCCTCGATGCGGGTACGGCTTAAAACAATCAAACAGGAGGCATCATTTTTGGCCTTCTTTTCCAGGATAAAACAATGGCTCGGGCGGATTTTTCCGCAGGGGCCCGCCGGTGAAGACAGACTTCTGCTAATACTGTTCGGTGCCGTGGTGGGGATATGCAGCGGATTGGCTGCAGTGGCGCTTAATACCAGTCTCCACGGAATGGAGTCTTTTTTCGGCCAGTACCGCTACAACTGGTGGTCTTTTCTGCTTCCCGGCATTGGTGCCGCCCTTTCATCGATTTTTCTGGAAAAAATTATCCGGGAGGGAGCCGGGCACGGCGTACCGGAAGTGATCTATTCCGTGTCCCGTCACGGGGGCCTCCTCCGGATGCGATCAACGTTTTCCCGCCTGGTTTCCAGCAGCCTCACCATCGGTTCCGGCGGTTCGGCCGGCCCCGAAGCGCCCGTTGTCATGAGCGGTTCAGCCATCGGAGCCAATATCGCAAAGGCTTTTTCACTCAACGAACGCCATCGTATTGCCTTGGTAGGCTGCGGATCGGCCGGCGCTGTTGCCGGGATTTTCAATGCGCCCATTGCCGGGTTGGTGTTCACCATCGAGGTGATCGTGGGGGAATGGACGGCCCTCCATATCGTTCCGGTGGCCGTGGCATCGGTATCCGGCGCCCAGATCAGCCGCATCCTCCAGGGAAACCAGATTCCTTTTACGCATCTGCATTTCGACGTCGACGTGATCACAACCGTGGCGGCCGCAGGGCTGGCCGTGGTCACCGCGGGGGCATGCATTCTGCTCACGCGGATGATGAGAACCTCCCACCAGCTGGCCGGCAAAGTGCCTGTGCCGCTATGGACCCGGGCCGCTATGGGCGGCATGGCCGTGGGGATCATCGGATTGTTTCTGCCACAGGTGTTGGGTGAGGGTTACCATGTGATCCGGGAAATGGTTGAGGGATCCTTTGGCGGCGGTTTTTCAATGGTTTTGATCCTTATGCTTGCAAAAATTCTGGCCACGTCGCTCACCCTGGGATGGGGCGGATCCGGCGGCATTTTTGCCCCGTGCCTGGTCATCGGCAGTTTTGCCGGTCTCATGTTCCATCGGGGTGTTGATGCCGTGTTGCCCGGGTTTCTGTCCGTAAACGAAGGGGCTTTTGCCCTTTTAGGCATGGCGGGCATGATCAGCGGCATGCTTCAGGCTCCGCTTACAGGCATTTTCCTGATCGTGGAGGTTACAGGGGGGTATGAGACCATCCTTCCATTGATCCTGGTGTCGGTGATTTCCAGTACCGTCAGCCATGCGTTCGAACCGTCCTCTTTTTATTTCCGGGACCTTGTGGAAAAGGGGCATTACCTGAGACCCCGGACCGATGCGAAGGTGCTGGCCGATCTTCGCGTCAGCGAGGTGCTGGAAAAAGACTGTGCCAGCGTGCCGAAAAATATGCTTTTGGGCGATTTTCTGAAAGTGGTGCAGCAGTCCCGCAGGAATTATTTTCCCGTGATCGATGAAAACACCGGCGAGTTTGCCGGGATGATCCACTTAGACGATATTCGGCCGTATCTTTTTGACAACCTGCTCCACGACACCGTTTTTTTGGAGCAGATTATGGCCGCTGACACCGAAACCGTGGATATTGATGATGAACTTTCCGATGCTCTCGACTGGATGGACGCATCCGGGGCTTACAGCATGCCGGTTGTGTCCAACCGACGGTTTGTCGGCATGGTATCGAAAGCGACATTGCTGGACCGGTACCGGAAGGAGTTGATGCTTCAGACAACCGAATAAGGTGTTGAGAGGGGCGTCTTGATGTGAGAGAAGTAGGAGGACGGAGGCGGGAGGATAGAAGACAGAAGGCAGAAGGCGGGCGTCAGAAGGCGATGGGCGGCGGTCGGTGTGAAAGTAAAACACGCGCCCCCCGAATTGGTGTGAATAAGGGTGTCAGGACAGGTTGAATATGCAGATGCTACATGTTTTCAGAAACACCCCCCACGGGCGGGAGGAATTGTTGCAGACGGCGCAATTCTGCAAAACCATGCAGGCATCCCCCGTGGTGTATATACCGGAGTTTACGAAATTCCTGTTGTACCTGGACAACGACGTGGTCCAGGTCGATCTGGACAAGACGTTTCTGCGTTCACCGGGAACGGCCAGGGAGCATGTGGAGGAAATCATGGCGGAAATGGATGTGGACAACTGGCGTTTTTTCGTTCCGCGGCATTTTTCCACCCCGTTCCTGCCGGATGTTCCGGTGGGATTCCATTTCATGGGCTGCCCGCACACCATTGCCGATCTGCGATCCAAAGCCGGTGCCGGGTATATCGGCCCCCGCATCCGGCGGATCCTTGCATCTGCAGCGTTTCCGCTATTGCTCTTTTCGCCGGTCTTTAAGCCGTTTACCCGCATTGCCGTGATGTTCGGCGGAAAGGCCAATGCCGCCACCGCTCTGCGGCTTGCCGTTCGGCTTCACCGCCTATCCGGCCTTCCGATTTCCATGTACACCGCCGAAGAGGGCCGTCGGAGCAGGAAATACTATGAAAAGCTCCTGTCAAAAAACGCCCTGACAGGGGTGTTTGCTCAAAGCGTGAGCGATTGGCAAATTTTTCCCCGAAAGGAATTCGTCGAAAATCTCTACAGGATCCCCCATGACGCGCTGGTCGTCATGGGCGCCTACGGCCATGGCACAATCCGTCAACTTCTGATGGGGAGCACCGTGGAAATCATACAGGCGCATCTTCCCAACAACCTTCTGATTGCCGGGCCGCATTACCGGGGGTTGGCGTAGCGTTCCTGTTTTACACGGAACCTGAGGGGCCTGAGTGCTCCAGGACGATATTGCGGCCAATGATGCTTTTGGCGGTCTTTTGAAAGTGGGGCGTGATGTCGGATACGAAAAACCGTGTCGTATCGGTTTTGGAAAAAGACGCGTCCAGTTGCGGGTTGACGGCGGCAAATTGCCGGATGCTCTCGGCCGTGGCGGTTGAGGAGTCGATGATTGCCACCCGTTTGCCGATTTTCCGGGCGATCACATCTTTTAAAACCGGATAATGGGTGCATCCCAGTATCAGGGTGTCGATCTGCCTCACCTTGAGCGGATGGAGGTATTTTTTGACGATCATCCGCGTCTCCGGTTTATTTCGCCAGCCTTCCTCCACCAGTGGGACCAGAAGCGGGCAGGGGGCGCAATGGACCCGGGCATCGGGTTTTTTCTCCAGGATTTTTTTTTCGTAGATCCCGCTGTTGATGGTGGCACGGGTTCCGATGACGCCGATGATGCCCTTTCCGGTGGCTTCCAGGCAGCGATCCACGGCCGGGGTGATTACTTCGTATACCGGAACGTCAAAGGCCGCGCGCACGGCTTCCGTGGCAACGCTGGATGCCGTATTGCAGGCCATGACGATCATCTTTGCGCCGTTTTTTACAAGAAATTCAGTATTTTCCAAAGCGTATTCTACCACGGTCCGGCTGCTCTTGGTGCCGTAGGGGGTCCGGGCGGTATCCCCGAAATAGACAATGTCATATCCCGGCAGCGCATCCATGACGCCTTTTACGACGGTGAGTCCCCCGATGCCGGAGTCGAATATCCCGATCATGCGCTGCCTTTCTTTGACGGGGCTTCCGGCAGGATGGCATTGTGGCGCTTCAGTCTGCCAAGCTCCCTTTCCACGCAGGCCGTGACGATCTCCCCGGAGATGCCGTTCGTCCTCATGCCGGGGCACGAGCCTGCCATGATGTGCCAGTTTTCAGGGGCCCTGAGCACGTTTTCGATGAAGGGCCAGGCCCGGCACATCCGCGGCTTTACCGGGTGGATGGTGCAGTGTTTGTCCCAGAACACGCAGTAGCCGTCCGGTTTCTGCGCCAGAACCCGTTTGCTTCCGGCCGGGACGGTATAGCGTTTTCGTACGGTTTCCGGGTCGGTTTCAAGAAATACGGCGATTTCATTTATGTGTTCGGCGCTGACGTAGGTGCCGCCGAATCCCTTGCAGCACGCCCCGCAGTTTTCACATTCGAATATGTCCGCGCCGGACGCGCGGATTTCAGAAGTCATAACGGGCCTCCAGGGCTTTTTTCAGCGTTACCTGGTCCACGTACTTGAGCTCGCCCCCCATGGGT
>SLJY01000206.1 GCA_007134875.1 Desulfobacterales bacterium | reverse complement strand
GTTTTACCCTCCGGAAAGCCGATAAGGGTGTCGACGATTTCCATGGCGGAATCGACCCGGCCGCCGTAAGTGTCGACTTCCACAATGACCAGCTCGTATGATTCCCGGGAAATCTCCCGGTGGGCCCGCTTTACATAGGCCGACATACCGGGATCCACATTGCCCCGGATCTCGACGATGTATATGGATTGTCCGTTTTCGCCGGCACTGAAGGATCCGGGCAGCAAAAGCAGGAAAGCGGCGATACACAGCCAGATATAAAAACGAATATGAAAAATCCGCGCATCCATTCGAATTTTTGCATCCCTGGTTCACATAAAAAAGGGTATGAAATGCCATAAAAAGCATGAGGCGCATATCTTGTGGTAATACTATGACCAAGGCTGTCTGTCAACAACATGCATTTTGCTATATAACCCGAAAAAATCTTTTTCACCGGTGAGATAAGGGGGCAGGCTGCCCGTGGAGACCGGTACATCCATGTTGGCGGTGCGGTTTGCCAGGGACCGCCAGGCTGGGATGTGGGTGGCCCGTCCTCCGTATAAAAATTACGGGGAATGCCAGGATTGAAACAATGGCCAGATACCCGGGGATGGGCTGAACAAACACGTGCAGCATCATCAGAATCATGATCAAGGCGGTGGGTATGGCCGCAGACACGAACCAGCGCCAGGACCTGGAAACATAAAACGCCTCGATGCCGGGATAGCATTACGGGGTTTGTGATGCCCTTGTGATTTCTGCGGGAAGGATATAAGATTTAAGGGTTATTGATCGAGATTATTGAAAGAATCGTTTACATCAGGAAACTGTCATGGACAAAAACGCATATCTTAAGCGTATTGGATACACAGGGCCGGTCGAGCCAACGATCGACACGCTTGTTCAGCTTCACAGGGCACATCTTTTCTCTGTTCCCTTCGAAAACCTTGACATTTTTCTTGGGCGGCCGATTGAACTGAACATTCGGTCCTTTTATGACAAGGTCGTCCGCAAAAAACGGGGTGGTTACTGCTATGAGCTAAACGGCTTATTCGGATGGCTGCTCACGGCATTCGGGTTCAATGTGACGATGCTTTCCGCACACGTTTTTAAAAACGGCATCTTCGGCCCTGAATTCGACCACATGGTGCTGCTGGTCGAAGCGGAAAAGCCTATGATAGCAGATGTGGGATTCGGCGATTCGTTTATAACGCCCATCGGGTTTGACGGAGAGACCTCCCTGCAGCAGGGTTATTTCTATCGACTGGAGAAATCGGGTTCTCAGTGGGTGCTGCAACGACGGGATCCGGCGAGATCAAACTGGACCCCCTTGTATATCTTTTCACCGATATCGCGGGCTCTTGAAGATTATAGCGGCATGAACGTCTATCACCAGACTTCCGGGGATTCCAACTTCACGCGCAAACCGTTCTGCACGAAAGCAACCGCGGACGGAAGGATTACCCTGCTCGATAACCGGCTGATCATGACATCCCGGGGCGAACGAGAAGAAATGCCGATAACAGGGGCGTCTGAGTACAACTCAATGCTTAAAAAATATTTAGGGATTGATCTCGAAGATACGGTATAATTTAAAACACAGAGCCAAAAAGCTTTTGGGCCTCAAACAACCAATTTATCCATCGCTTTTTATCCTCCTCAAAACCGCCTTTTTGGCCGCAAAAAAGTTTGATGATCTCGTAAAAAGCGGCGCTAAGGCCTTAATTCCTCTTGCGAATCATCGGCGCACCATCTCACCATGCCGATGATTCTCGCTTCGCAGATGGTTTTTGCGCGGCCGGACCACCTGGCATTGCCTTTTCTGGAGAGCTTGGCCACGCATTTCCCGTCCATGGTTTCCAGAAGGACGCCCGCTGGAATGTCCTTTACGCACAAGGTGTCTCCGGCGTTTAGGCCGGACAAATGCCGGTGGATGGGATGGTCCGGGTGAAACCGCCCGACATGTCCCAAGTGAAGCTCAGGCAGCGAGAGCGTGATGTAATTGTAGTTGATGGCCGCGCCTCCGGCTGTGTCATCCGGGGGCGCGTTTCGTTGCATAATCCAATCGCCTTTAAGGTCCGCGATAAAGGGGTTGGGCTGATTGCCCATCTCCATGAGGCAGAGGGTTTGCCTGGCGCGGGTCATGCCCACGTAGAGCAGGCGGCGCTCGTCTTCCTCCCTGGTGAGGGCGGGGGAGAAGCGCCAGTCGCCATCTAGGATGAAGACGTGGTCAAATTCCAGGCCCTTGGCGCCGTGGATCGTGCTCAGGAAAAGCCCTCGGCCGATGGCCTTTTCCCTCCGCTGTTCGGCCAGGCTGTCATAGAGCCAGTCGATGTAGTTGGAGACGAGCAGCTCGGCATCGGCGGTTTCTTCCATGTAAAGGGTGTGCAGGTCGGCCAGCAGGGTTGTCCATGGGTTGGGCGGGGGGTGCGGGTTATCCTGCGGGGCCGCCGGGAACGGAGAGAGGGCTGAAGCGCGGTGGATTTCCGGTTCAATGGCTTTCAGGCGGGCAAGGAAAGTGTGGATTTCGCGGATGCGGTGCAGGGGCAGGCCCGTGTCCATTGTCAGGCGCAAGGGGACGTTATGGGATTCAAGCATGGCGCGCACCGGGTTGAGGGCATCCCGGGTGCGGGCCAGGACGGCGAATGCGGACCAGTCAATGGCCGGTTCCAGGCTGCGGAGACGCTGGATTTCGTTGTAAACCGCGGCGGCCTGGTGGGCTGGGTCCTGGATGCCTGAGCGCTGGACGCGGCCCCGGGCGATGGGGTCGCGGCGGGCTCAGGGGCCGCCGGGGGCTTCGGCGCGGCGGCAGCGATCGATGCGGATGGGATGGCCGGCTTTCATGCGATCGCGGTTCTTACTGATTAAGGTGTTGGCGGCATCGATGATGTGGCCGCTGGAGCGGTAGTTTTCCACCAGGTGGATTGTGCGGCAGTTGTAGTCCGTTTGGAAACGCTGGATAAAGTCGACGTTGGCGCCCCGAAACGCGTAGATGTTCTGGTCGTCATCCCCTACGGCCAGGATCGCCAGGCGTCCGTCGCCCTCTTCCAGGGAGCGGCCGGCAATGGCCGAGACCAGTTCGTACTGGTCGGCGTCGATGTCCTGGCATTCGTCCACCAGTATGTGGCTGAATCCCTGGAGCAGGTGATCGCGCAGCTCGTCCGGGTCCAACCCCGGGACTTCTTTTTCCCCCTTGAGCAGGGCCACGGCATCGCGGATAAGTTTGTCAAATGCGATGGGCTCGGAGGCACGCCTTTCCATTTGATCCCGAAGCGAGATGCCGGCCAGGCGCATGGCCGCGCCGTGGCAGGTGGCCACCATGATGCCGCGGGCGGCAGGTGCGGGGCTGCGCCTAAGGCATCAAACGCCGGACCGATTCCCTGGCGGCAGATGTCGCTGCCGGCCAGTTTTTCAAAAAGTGCTTGCAGGGGCGTGTCTGAAGGCAAATTGTCGGCACCCAGGTGATCGAACACCATGGCCAGGCCGTGGCCGCCAAACCCGTGAAAACTGCTGGCGCGGAAAATGCGGGCATAAAAAGAAAGCAACTCCGGGCTTTGCCCGCATCGGATGGGCGGCCCTTCCAGTGAAAGGTCTCCGGTCCGAGAACCGCGCCAATATGGATGATGGCGCCGCCCCTGGTGATTTCAAGGTCAAGCCCCAAGGTATGGGATTGCAGCGACTGCCGCGCTTTCATCGTTTTCCCGTTGCTGTATTTATTGAGGCCTCCCGTTTCTAAAGGCGCGATACTGGACAACCCGGAGTGTAGCATGAAACCTCGGCAAGGAAAACCTGCGAATCAGCGCAGCGGAAAACAGCCGGTCCATGGAGGAAGAAGCCCGGCGGATTCTCATGCGTTACCTGCTGCGAAAAAAAGCACCGACAGTGTCAGCACCCTCATATCACGCCGTTTTGCCGGCGTCGGAAAGGTGGAACTCCCGGAAGCCACACGCTCCGCTCCACGCTGTCTTATCTTCTACGGTTAAACACTTCCCCAAAAATCGGTGATCAGTGTACAATACTGCACATATATGCACCGAATTTGACCCCAGCACCTTTTCCTTCCACGGTTGTATTCCGACCAAACCTCTTCAAATGCCCATAAAACGGGCTTCCGAAAAGTGGCACGGCATTTGCTAATTTAAATATCGGACTGAGCAACATCATGATCTGTCATGAGTGATTTATTCCGAATTTTGATGCATGCGTCAAATGTTTCGAACTCACGGTTTTGTAAAAAGTTCAAAATAAAGGCTTGCGCGATTTCGAAGAATGCGGAGCACTTGGCGTACGTAAAATTCTGAGAAATTGCGCCTGACTCCGATATTTGGCTTTTTGCGAAACCGTCAATGCATAGCGCATCATTTTTTATTTTCTATAAACCGTTTGCTCAAGGCACCCCATCCTACAAGGATGGCTCGCAAAAGCACCGGCCCTAAAATCTGGATAAGATTGGGCGGCGGGCTTGCCAAGCGGATTTAACGCCTCTTGATGGTGTTAATGCCGCGGCAAATAATACCTGATGGAGGTTAAGTATGTTATCAACACGAAGAAACCCCGGCCGAACCCTTATAGTCTCCTTTTTTATTACGACAGTCTGTTTTCTCTTTTTTGCAACTCATGCACTTGCAGCAACCGTAACTCTTGCCTGGGACAGGCCGGATTCAGACGCTGTCGCCGGCTACCACATATATTACGGCTTGTCGGGAACCAGCTACAAAGGCAGTCCTCGCCAAACAATAAACTCTCCGGATCAGACGCAGATCGATATTGCCGACCTGGAACCGGAAGAAACATATGCGTTTGCCGCCACAAGCCACGACGGGAACGGCAATGAAAGCAGGTTCTCGGAGGAAATTACCTATGAGGTCCCGCTATCCCCGGAAGACGAAAAGTTCACCATCACGGCCAGCGCCGGCAACGGCGGGTCCATCGCTCCGGCCGGTGACACGGTCGTTTCTCACGGCGAATCGTTGACTTATGCCATTTCACCCGCTACCGGCTATGCGATTGCCGATGTCACCGTCAACGGCTCATCCGAGGGCGCGACGGCTCAATACACCTTCTCCGATGTCACGGCCGACAATACCATCAGCGCCGCTTTTGAAAAGAAAACATACACCATCACGGCCAGCGCCGGCACAGGCGGGTCCATCGCTCCGGCCGGCGATACCGTCGTCTCCCACGGCGATTCCGTATCCTATGACATCTCGCCCGATTCCGGTTATGAAATTGCCGATGTCACCGTCAACGGCTCATCCGAGGGTGCGACGGCTCAATACACCTTCTCCGAAGTCACGGCCGACAATTCCATCAGCGCCGCTTTTGAAAAGAAAACATACACCATCACGGCAAGCGCCGGCACAGGCGGGTCCATCGCTCCGGCCGGCGATACCGTCGTCTCCCACGGCGAATCCATATCCTATGCCATCTCGCCCGATTCCGGCTATGAAATTGCCGATGTCACCGTCAACGGTTCATCCGTGGGCGCTGTTGAAAGCTATACTATACAAAACACAACTTCTGAAAACACAATAACCGCTGTCTTTTCAGAAATTGATCCAGCCGAATATTTTTCCGGCTCCGGAACGAGCGAAGACCCCTTTCTGATTTTTGATTCAGACCAGCTGGACCGTGTTCGGGAATGGCCTGACAGTCATTTCAAGCTGGAGCAGGATATTGACCTGGCCGATTTTGAAGGCTTCGCGCCAATCGGATCGCTCAATGCCCCGTTTACGGGAAGTTTCGACGGAAATGGCCATATCATTGAAAATCTTGTCATCGATGAAAGCTACCTGGACTATATCGGGGTGTTTGCCTGCCTGGAAGGCGCGATTATCAGAAATACAGGCATTGAAAATGCGGAAGTGTTGGGCAGGGATTATGTCGGAATCCTGGCAGGGTATGCAATTAACGCCACCATTACCGAAGTCTATGCCACGGGCTTTGTGAGCGGCCAGCATTTTGTCGGGGGAATTGCAGGATCAATGGAAGCCACTTCGGCGGCATTGATTTCCGACGCCTACACCGATTGTAACGTAGATGGAGACTCTGATGTTGGCGGCCTTATTGGAAACCTTGGGCTAAATGCCGAAATAGAAAGGACATACACGGTTGGACACGTGCAAGGCGACACCGATATTGGCGGTTTGGTGGGATGGAACGACTGCGCCCAGCATGACAATGTAACCATAAGCTTCTGGGATTCCCAGATAGGGCCCGATGAGTCGGAAGGCGGCACAAGCAGGACAACCGACGAGATGATGCAGCAATCCACGTTTACAAACTGGGATTTTGATTCCACCTGGACCATTGATGAGGGCAAGACCTGCCCGAAACTACAATGGCAGGAGGTGGATTCCGGCATGGCTGATGACAGTTACACGATCACTGCAAGCGCCGGACCCGGGGGATCCATTGACCCGGATGGCGAGACCGTTGTTTCCCAAGGCGAATCGGTGAGCTATACCATCTCACCCGATAACGGTTACCAAATCGCCGACATCACCGTCAACGGATCCTCTGTAGGGCCGGTCGCTGAATATACCTTCTCCGATGTTGAAGCCGACAATACAATCAGCGCGGTTTTTGAAAAGAACTCGTATACCATCACGGCCAGCGCCGGCTCGGGCGGGTCCATCACGCCGGCGGGCGACACGGTCGTTTCCCCCGGCGAATCGGTGACATATACCATCTCTCCCGATTCCGACCACAATATCTCTGATGTTACCGTCAACGGATCCTCTGTGGGTGCGGTTTCCAGTTACACGATAAATAACGTCTCTTCCGACAATACAATATACGCCACTTTTCAAAAGCAAAGATCTTCACGGTGGTGGTGGTTCTGGAGGTGGTGGTGGTAAAGGAAAATACAGGCTCAAATCAAAATCCACTACATTAATTGTTAAATAGTGGCCGAACGAAAACCAGGATTTTTCGTTCGGCCACAAAACATCAAGAAGGCCATTGAAAAGCCTCCCGCATAAAATCCGTGATCCCTTGCAGCCTCGGATTTTGAAGATTTTGAATATGCGGTCTTGCATGAGGCGGGAATCCATGCAGGCGCTGAATATATTATCACCCGAAACAGTCTTGACTTCAAAAAATCGAAGCTACCGGTTTTCATGCCGCAGGAACTCATCAACATCATTGAATCATAAAAAAAATGATCACGATATGCCGCTTCGCCCCTCAAATTTTCTTGCTGAACGAAAGCTAAAGCTATATTCTCGTACTTCAAATTGTTTTCCGAAAATTTGAAACGCTCAGTTCAGGATTTAGCAATAAGCGCTTCTACATACTGGATACAGGAAATGCCGCTTTTGAACAACACCACCCATCAAACAGACTTGGAAATTCCCGTTGCACGTTTTTTTGAAAACAAAAGGGAAGTGGCGGCGGTATACCTTTTTGGATCCCATGCTTCGGGCCGCCAGCGCCCGGAAAGCGATGTGGACATCGGGATCCTTTTATGCCCGGAATTTCTTGAATCAGGCAATGCCGTGCGGGAGGAATGCATCGCAGGACTGGGAAGAATTTTGCGCAAAGACATCCATCCCGTGATCCTTAATCACGCCGGAGAAGTTTTGCTCAAGCAGGTGCTGTCCGCAGGAAAACCGGTTTTGATCAGCAATCCAAAAGTTCATACGTGGTTTGCGATGATATCGCTGTCGAGGATTTTGGATTTTCAACCTTACCTGGAACAAATGCAAAACGGTTTCGCAAAAAAAATAACGCGAACATGAAACCGGCTCCCGAATATGCACCGCACTTCATGCTTCCATCCAATCAAACATCGATTTCCAAAATATCTTTGCAATTGTCTTGCCCCGGCCTGAAATAGATAGTATGTTTAGCAAGGACAATGTGGTTTCAAAATAAAAACAATCAGATACCCCTATACACGGAGTATAGAGATGGTTGACAGTATGTTGTCCACGGAAGAAGTCATCGATTATCTCTCCAGGAACAAAAATTTGCTTCATGAGAATTTTGGCGTAACCCGGATTGGGCTTTTCGGCAGTTTTGCGCATAAACGGCAAACCACCGACAGTGACATAGACATCGTCGTGGAATTTGAAAAAGACAAAAAAAACATTCACTCTTTTTTCGGACTGAAGCGTTTTTTGGAAGCCGGACTCGGCAGAAAAGTGGATCTGGGACCGGAACACTGCCTGAAGCCTGCCGTAAGGGAAAAAAACAAAGATCGGATTCTCTATGTCTAAACGAGACTTCAAGCTTGATGGACTCGTAAATGATCACAATAGGATGTGCTGACGAAGGAAGCGCATCATTTTTCCGCCGTTGCCAAAACCCTGCGGGATAATGACATCTATGATGCGCTTCCTTCGTCAGCACATCCTATGGCGCTTTGCCTGACTTTTTAAAGCCGGGACCCGAGGGCTTTGCAAAAGCTCAGGATCTAAGGGCGGTGTTGAGACTGATCCGGCCTGGGTCCGATTTTGACTTGACATGCCACCATATAGTAATTAC
>SLJY01000179.1 GCA_007134875.1 Desulfobacterales bacterium | reverse complement strand
TTGTCTTTTTCAGAAAATTTTAATTCGTCGATTGAGAGTCTCATGCATTATGCTCATATCAAATGAACATAACGTTGTCCAGCATTTTTTTTGAACTACCACCACTTTTTGAGAAGTTACGCAGCCGTTTCGGAAGCTCCTATTATTATATCGATATCCCCTTTTCAGAAGATGAAAAGACAGTGGCGTATGTCGCCCGTCAGCTCGAGGATATGGTGGACTTTCTGGAGGAGCATACCGGCCAGCGGTTGAGTATGAAGAAACTGACCAAAGTTATACGCCTCTCCAATGAAGCCCGTTATTACGGGTTGAAAATCCGAGAACTGAGAAAACGTAATCGACCCCTGATGCTGGGCCGGGGAGGGGTACAGATCATGGGGCTGTACACGTTGCTCGGCACCCGGGAAGGGCTGGACATATTGAAGGATCTTTACTTTACCCTCAAGGACCGTGCAGCGCGGGGCTTCAAGCCCTTGCAGGACAGCGAGTTCCGGCTCTACTGGATACATCAATTTCCACCTTACGCCATAAAGATTCTTGATTATCTGGAGCGAAAGCTGAAGGCGGCAATTGTGGTGGAGGAGGTCATGGATGTGCCCAGCATGGATCTGGATGAGGAAAAACCGTTTATCAGTCTGGCGCGGAAAATTCTCAGCCATCCTGCTCACGGCACAGTCGCCAACCGGGTGAACCTGGCTATCGAAAACGCCATAGAGTACCAGGTCGACGGCGTTATCAACTATTCCCCCATTGGTTGTCGTCTGGGACGTTGTGGCGTTCCTTTTTTAAAAGAGCGGTTCAAGCAGATCGACATTCCTTTTATCGAACTCATCAGCGACAGCATCGATTTCCGCAACTATTCCGAAGCCCAACTGCAGACCCGGCTTGAGGCTTTCGTCGAGATCATGAGAAACAAAAGGACGCTGTCCGCAGCTATAGGTTGAATCTTTTGAATATCTGCGCATGGATCAAAAAAAACGCTTTGCATGTTCCTCGCAAGATCTGCATCCGCGACGCCGATCAGGAGATTTCTTATGAAGAAATCTTCCGGGCTGTCAACGCCTTTGCTGCTGTTCTTCTGAAGCATGGTGTTGAAAAAGGTGACCGTGTTCTCATTTCCATAGCCAATACGCCGGAATTCGTTATCGCCTATATGGCCACGTTGTGGTGCGGAGGAATTGCTGTTCCCGTTCATCCATTGTATACGCCGTATGAGTTTCATAATATCATTTCGGACTGCGAGCCCGCAGCTGCAATCATAGAGGCCGGCAACTCTGGAAAGATCACCTTGCTTACCTCACTCGAAGGGATGAAACATGTCTCGACTACCGGAGAGAAGGGGTCTTTCCACAACGCCCTTTCTGCTGCATGCAGCTCTGGACATATGTGGATACAGATGACCATGACACGGCCGTTATAATCTATTCGTATGGCATTCACGGCTACCCGATGGGGGCGATGCTGACCCACGGGAACTTAAACCATAACGCCGGGATCTTTCTCACATGTTTCGGTGTTGACGCTTCTGATGTGTCGCTCGGGCTTATCCCTTTTTTCCATGCCTTTGGTGCTTCCCAGGTCATGCTCACTACATTGAAATGCGGCGGAACACTGCAGTTGCAAAATGGCATGAACATAAACAACCTTGCGGCAACATTGAAACGGGGGATTTCCGTAATCACGGCTGTGCCCAAGACATTCTATGCCTTGGCGCGCCATCCTGCTTTCAAGGATCTGGATTTCAGGCAGGTTAAGCTTTTGCTCAGCGGGGGGAGTTGCTTACCCTTGACAGTTTACCGGGATTTTAAAACCCGGTTCGGAAAAGACATTCGACAGGGCTATGGTCTTACCGAGGCGTCCCCGGCCTGCACGATGAATCGCGCAGAAGATCTGAGACCTGATTCCATCGGAACAACAGTTTCCGGCGTTGAAGTCAGGATTGTGGATGAACAGGACAGGACTGTAGGGTGTAATGAAATTGGGGAATTGATTTTTCGCGGGCCGAACGTGATGAAAGGTTATTATAAAAGACCCGTTGAAACCGGAGAAATAATTCGAGACGGATGGCTGTACACGGGAGATCTGGGATACAGGGATGAGCGGCAGAACCTCGTTATCACCGGGATGAAGAAGGAAATGCTCATTACTTCCGGCTACAACGTCTATCCCGGGGAGATCGAGTCAGCCCTTCGTGCCCATCCACAAATAGCGGAAGCAAAGGTGGTCGGGCTGCCGGATGTGATGTCCGGTGAAGTTCCGGCAGCCTATATCGTCAGGACCCATCAGTCTTTGGATGTGGAATCGATCAAGTCCTTTTTGTCGCACAAGTTTATCCATTACAAGATTCCCAGGCGGATCAAATTCATCAATTCGATCAGCGAAATCGATGACAGCTCGGTATCGGCCGAGGCCGATAAAGCGCATTGGATCGTATAACTGATCGCAACAGTAACGGGACAGTGGAAATATGCAGGCGGGTGAAAGGAACAGCAAGGTGGTCATAACCGGGATGGCACCGATCAGTACCCTGGGCATTGGCAAGGAGGCTTTCTGGTCTGCGTTGCTCAAAGGTGAGACGGCAATAGAGGTGATTCCGGAATTATTTGAGCGAAATTACAAATTCCGTTCAAGGCATTATACCCGTCTGCCCGAATATCGCATGCAAGATTACGGGATCCCAGCCAAGTTCAATTACCTGATGGGTGAAAGCGCCAAGCTGGCCGTCATATCGGCCAAGCTTTCCATTGAAGATGCCGGCTATGATTTTTCCGGAGGTCTTAGAAACGACATCCTGAAAGAAGCAGCCGTCATTGTCGGCATTTCGATTGGCGGACTGCAGGACATCGCCCAATCCTACGTCGGTCACATCGTCGGTGAGAACAACGCCGATCTTGCCCAATTTGGATTCACCCCTTTTTTTGATCGCATGATTGTGCCGACTGCAATGCCGAATTCGGCTTCGGCATGGGTTTCCATTCTTTTTGGTACTAAAGGCGACAATTTTACCGTCAATGCCGCCTGCGCGAGCGGCAACTATGCCATAGGTGAAGCATATCGAAGGATCAAGGCAGGGTATAACAAGGTGGTGATTGCGGGCGGAGTCGATTGTCTCAAGGAAACACACGGCACATTGATGCGGGGATTTGACGTGCTGGGGACACTTACCCGATCGGCCGACGGCCGGCCCCAACCGTTTTCTGAAAACCGAAGCGGCTTCCTGTTCTCGGAAGGTGGCGCCTGCCTCATGGTTTTGGAAGAATATGAGCGGGCCGTCGAAAGAGGAGCGGATATATACGCCGAAATTGTCGGTTATGAAGCTTGCAGCGACGCCGTCAGTATCGTCCAGATCGATAAAAAGGCAGGGCAGATAAAAAGCATGATTCGTAAGGCGGTCGCGGACAGGAAAATTGACTATGTCAACACCCATGGGACTGGAACCCTGCTCAACGACGCGGTTGAACTAAGTGTGTTTCTCGATATATTCGGGAAAAAAGGGGAACAGCCCTTCCTCAATTCGAGCAAAAGCATGCTGGGCCATACGCTGGGTGCAAGTGCTGCATTGGAAGCGGCAGTCTGTGCGCTGTCGATAAAGCACTCCGTATTGCACCCCAACGTGGCGCAAGACCCGATGGCGGATCTGAACCTGGTGACCTCGGTGCGTGAAACGGAAGTGGGGCATGCGCTCAACGTGTCCTACGGTTTTGGGGGACACAATTCTGCAATGCTGTTCAAAAAAGTAATGTAATACATTTCAGGGGAGAATGAGATTATTATGCCTGCACTGGAAAAACCCTATCATAGAAGAGAAACATCACCGTACTTTTTTTATCCCATGTTTCATCCCAAAAAAGACCGGCTTTCCGGCAATGATGCGGCGGTTTTTTATGAAAGCCTGGATAATAAATGTAAAAAAGGAACCAGATGCGAGGTTTATATTCATATCCCGTTTTGTGACAGCTTCTGCCATATGTGTGCCTGTTACAAGACGCATACCCCCAGGGACAAATCGATACTGAAACAATACGTTGATCAGCTGAAGCGGGAAATCGGGCGGTATTCTAAAAAAACATATGTTCAGAGCCTGGATATGGAATCCGTCTATTTCGGCGGCGGAACCCCCAGCGTTTTGACGCCTGACATGATCGAGGATCTGCTCTGTTTTACGAAAGATCATCTGCCGGTCAAGAAAAATACCGAAATCACGTTCGAAGGTGACGTCCGGACCCTGAAGGACAGGTACAGACTGACGGCCTTGAGGAACTCCGGCTGCAATCGTATCAGCTTCGGAGTGCAAACGTTTAATCCGCTTTCCCGAAAGCTGTCGGGGCTGGTTCCGACAAAGGACGAAATACTCCGCTGTATTGAAGTGTTAAAGGATCTCGATTACAGGATTAACTTCGATATCATGTACGGTTTGCCCAGTCAAAACTTATCGGTATTCAAGGAGGATCTTAACACCGCCATGGAAGTCGGAGCCGATGGCCTGGATTTATACGAGACGGTTTTGTACCCGACCACCAAATTGTTTCAGTTGCGGCATAGCCGCGATTTGCCCGATGGCGATGAGCGAATGGAAATGTTGTCGTTTGCCTTGGGCTTTTTGCGGGAACAGGGATTTCGTCAAAAGTCGAGAGCCATCTTTCAGAAAAAAAATAACTTCTGCCGGAAACTGGCGGTAGACACTTATTTCTGCCCGGACACTTTAGCGATCGGCGACAGTGCGATCGGATGCATGAACGACTTCGCTTATCGAAACGATTCCCCCTTGATGGAGTACATGGACTGGAAAGATCCAAAGGTTCTGCCTTTGCGGCTGGGTTTGAAACTGGATCAGCACGACCGTTATACGCGCCGCATCCTGTCGCTGGCCCGGAATCTGACATTGAATAAAAAACGGTTTTGGAAGGAAATTGATTATTTCAAAGATGCCATCCAGAAGCTGGAGCAGAACGGGCTGGTCGCAGAAAACGCGCATCAGCTGTATCTCACGGATGTTGGACGCCTGTGGACCGATAATATCATCACCGACTTGATCTCAACTCAGCAGAAAATGCGGTCCTGGAAAATTATCTATTAAAGAACTCCGAGGGGGAAAAGAGGTGCTTACGGTTTCAAACGAGTGTGTGGTGTGTTGGAAATGCATAGACAGCTGTCCGGAGAAGGCCATAAGGGAAAATGAAAAAAAACTTACGGCCAAGTACATTATTCCGGTGGTCGAAATCGATAATGATGCATGCTCGGAATGCGGCATATGTAAAGAAATTTGTCCTGTCGATGCAATTCAGGAAACGGATTCGACGGTTGCCGCCTGGGGGGAGGCGATTGTTTAAGTTTTTCAAACAGTTGTCTGAACATGAGGAATACGCTCAAGCGCCGGCGTCTTGACCTGCAGTTCAGCCGGAAACTGCCAGGTGATGGCGATGGTGGACAGGGCAGCTCCATGCGTGAGGCTGGAGCAGTACCTATGTTATGTAAGATAAACGGCGGATGGAATGATTCGGCAGTCGCTTTGCGGCTGCTACCTGTTAACAGAAAGGAGAAGGATAATGGAAACCATTGCAGAGCCCGTCACAATGAACTTCACCAGCCGGCCTTCAGCCCTTTACACTCTGTGGAAAGGGTTCTGGTCCGGCGGGAAAAAATTTGTAAACAATACCAAATTGCCGGCGTTGGGCATTTCATGGCAGGATATCGAAATAGACCGGCAGCATTTGGCCGCTTTCAACGAAGTCTGTGATTCGGGATCCGGCGACGATTGCAATCTGTTATACCCGTATACTTGGATTTACGCCTGTAATCTCAGAATTCTTTCCCACAAGAGCATTCCGCTTTCCATATTTAAAATGCTCAATGTCGGCAGTAAGACCACCTTGTATCGCCGAATCGGAACGGATGACGTGCTGAACCTGCATTGCGCCATATCGGATCAACGATTTGTTTCGCGTGGTCTGGAAGTTGATTTGACCTCCAGAATCGAGTCAGAAAACGATTTGGTATGGGAAAACACGAATACATTCTACTTCAGGGGCTATTCCGGTGACAACGACAGCAACTACAAGCCCGTCAAATTTGATTCGCTTCCGGAGTCCTACGAGGAAAAACAATGGTTTCTGCCGGCCCGCAACGGTTTTCGGTTCGCCCGTATCATGGGGGACAGCAACGGCATTCACTACTCTCCCCGGTATGCCCGGATGATGGGGTTTAAACGCGATTTTGCCCACCCAGTCATGGTTCTGGCTAAATGTATCGATCTGCTGACTCAGGAACGGGAGGACGCATCTGTAAAACTCGATGTTCTGTTTAAGGGACCGTTGTACTATGGGAAAAATATTACCCTGAAATTCGGTGGAGATGGCCGGAATACCCGATTCGAAGTTTATTGTCAGGGCAATGGCCGGCCTTGCATAAAGGGAGCCTTGTATCCCCTGAAATAACACGGCTGTAAACCGGCAGAAGGAACTTATCCATTTTTCCGAAAATACTCACATACAACCAAAGTATGCTGCGTTTTTCAAAATCACTGCGCCTTGCCTGGCAGACTTATTCTCGCTTTTAAGCTGTCTGTCGTTATCCCGGATTGTTTGAGCGGAGCCGGAGGCGAAGCGAGTTTCCGGGATAACGCGGAACGAGCCATAGAGATATCCCAAACCCTCACAGTTGCCGAGGGCATCCCCCCCCGAACCCAACCCCATAGGAATTATCCTTTGGGCTGCCGCAAGCTTGGAATGTTTCCGGGAATTGATCTTGGATGGCTTGCAAAATGGCATTTTGTGAACATATTTTAATCTTCAGGTTAAAGCTTTTTTCCGAAACACGATGTTTCCTTTTAACGTAAAACAGGATGGGTTCAATGAAAACATGCAGCCTCAACGAATTTATGGACAGCGTCCGCCCGTGGATTTCAGACAGCTACATCCGAAGGGCGCATATCAACTCCCAGGGGGACTTTGTCCTGGAATTCATCGACGGCGTCAAAAATGCCTACCGGATCGACGACTGCACCAGGGCCCAACTGGAAGGCGTTCTTGCGGATCTGAAAAATCAGGGGGTCCTTGTTTCCGACCCGGAGCACTGAAGCGGATTTTTGTTTGATTTTCTGAAAGCATGGGGTTATTTTATAATCGTTGTCCGGCATACCGGCATCACACAGCGTTTTCATGAAGAAAACCGGGTTTTCCCGACGGTGCCGGGCCGTGGAGCAAGGTTTTATTTATTAATTCTTTCAGGAAGAAAGAGGAGGCGTCATGAAGATCAAAAAAGTCACGAAAAAACCCACCGGTCTTTGCAAGTGCAAACGTTCCTGCTAAGCAAACCATGATTCACCCGTAAAGCCCGTATCCGTCCGGCCGACGCCGTCCGTTTACGGGCTTTTCTTTTTGTTCCACAGGTATGGGCATATGAGTAAACCGGATTTTATCGATTACGTCTGCCGGCCGTTCTGCATGTTTTTCCGGGAGGATGAAAAGGAGGAGATGGCCTGCCGGGGAGCCGCGGTGGCGGAACGACTCGCCGGAAAAGCCGTTTTCGACCCCGGCCGGGCAGGTTTGTTTCCAAAGGACGCCGCTGCATGGACGGATGAAACGCGGGATGCGGTTTTGTTCGAACAGGTCTGCCTGGCATGCGAGTTCAGAAAGGAAGACTGCGAGTGGCGTTCCGACGATCCGCCGCACGACGCCGAACCCTGCGGGGGATTGATCCTTCTGGCACTGTTGATGTCCCGCGGCGTGATCGGGGAGGCAATCCCGGAGGAATGCAGATGACGGAAGAATCCTGGAAAGACCGTTACCTGCTTCTCGGCCCCGATGTCGCCCTGAAACAACTCGAAACCCCGTGCGTTTATCATATCGCAAACGATGAACTCTACGAGATCGATGACACTGCGGCCGCGTTTCTGCAATCCTGCAACGGCACCCGGACCGGCCGGGCGTTGACGGAAGACGACGAATTCGTCTCCTACTGCCTGGAGGAAGGCATCCTCACGACCCTGCCCGGCCCGGAGAAATCCGATATCCCGATGGGTGAAAAAACGGACCCGTCCCTTCGGTATCTCGAGCTTCAACTGACTCACCGCTGCAACCTCCGCTGCGCGCACTGCTATATCGGACAGCCGCCCCGGGTTCTGGACATGCCGCCCGAAGCGGCCGCGGCGGTTGTCCGGGAATTTTCGAACATGGGCGGTCTGCGGCTGCTGATATCCGGGGGGGAACCGCTTCTCTACGGCCCGCTCGATGCGTTTTTCAGCGCCGTCAGGGATCTTCCGGTCCGGCGGGTGCTCTTTACCAACGGAACGCTTCTCGATCCGCAGTCCCTGGCCCGCATCGACGTCCATGAGATCCAGTTCAGCCTCGACGGATGGAAAACGGGGCATGAGCTTCTCCGCGGGGCCGGAACCTTTGAGCGGACCATCGAAGGGGTGAAACTCGCCCGGGAACACGGAATCGACATTTCCTTTTCCACCATGATTCATGCCGGCAATATCGGTGAGTTCGACCGGATGGCGGACTTTATCGCGCAAACCGGGGCGCTGGAGTGGGGCGTGGATATGCCCTGTCCGCCCGGGGCCCACGGAGCGGGCCAAAACCCGTCCATCGATCCGGAAAAGTGGGTCCCTCTCATGGGTTACGCGTTCGGCGGCGGGATTCACGGGTCATCCGGCAATGAAGGCGGGGACGGCGGGTTTGCATGCGGCCGGCACCTCATGACCGTGGGGCCCGACGGCAGCGCCGCCAAATGCGGTTTTTACATGGGTAACCCGGTCGGCAGCGTTCGGGAGGGCGTCCGGGCCTGCTGGGAGCGGATCGACCATGTTCGCCTGGCGGACCTGGAATGCCGCGGCTGTGCGTATTTGTCCGAATGCCGGGGAGGATGCCGCTTTCGGGCACTGCAACCCCTTGCGCCGGATCCCGTCATGTGCCGCCTCTACGGCGTTTCTCCAGGGACCGGTTCGGGACGTGCGCCGGAGGGATCATGACCCGCGCCGATTTCGAAAATCGCAATGCGCCGGATTTTCTTCAGTTCTATCCCACCCTGCGGTGCAACATGAACTGCTCCTTTTGTTTTAACCGGAACATGGACGCCTCCCTCGGGGCTTCGCCGGACGTGACGCTTGACGGTTTCGGAAAAATGGTCCGGGCAGCTTCGGATGCGGGCATCGGCCATATCGATTTTCTGGGGGGCGAGCCGACCCTGCATCCGGATATCGAAGCCCTGGTCCGGGTGGCGCGGATGGCCGGGATTGATGTAACCTTGAGTTCCAACGGCACCCGGCCGGACATCCTGGAAAAGTTATCCATGGCTTTTCCAGCACCTGCCCTGCGTATCGGCGTATCCATCAACACGGACCGGATCGGCTGCGAGCTTGCGAGCTACATCCGGGAGTTCCGACCCATCGTGAAAACCCTTTTCGATAGTGAAGCTGGCGTGCTTCAAAAACCGTTTTTTTTGGACCCGTCGGACACGGAAACCGAGTTGTGCGTGATCTACCCGGATGCAGTCGATCGTCGGGACTTGGCGCACTGCATGCCGTTTTACGCGTACTATCAGTCCCTTGTCACGCTTTCGGCGGGGCGTCCCAATCTTAGGGGCGTTTTTTGCGAAGGCTTCCTGCCGGCGGATGGCGCTGCTGCGTCCCCGGCCGGGCGGCGATGCCCCGCCGGAACGACCAAGCTGTCCGTGCTGCCCGGCGGTGATGTGTACCCCTGCTATCTGCTGTTTCACGACAGCCGGTTTCGCCTGGGCAATCTTCTGGAAGACGCATTTTCCGGGATTTGGGAGAACCCGTTACTGGATCGTTTCCGGAAGCCTTCTTCAAACCGCTGTTCCCGGACCGGATGCGAGCTCTTTGACCGGTGCGGGGGCGGCTGCCCGGCTGTCGGTCACAGGCTTACCGGGAGCCTGTCCGGATCGGACCCGCGCTGCACAAACGATCAATTCGGATAAGATCTTATAAAGAAAGGAGATTGTATGAATGTCATCGAAATCGCAAAACGGGCCCTTGCGGCCGAGGAGGGCGAATCCGTGCTGGGACTGGCCGACACGGGGAGCCATGCCTGCTACATGATCTACGGAATCGTCCGGCCGGGCGAAACAGGACGCCTTGTCAATCCGGGCCGGGGGCACGAGGAGATCGTCCTTTCGGTCCGTGGCGCGCTTGATCTGAGCGGCGCGGTGACGGGGCATCTGGCGGAGGGCTGCGCCTTCCACTGCGCGGGGGACACCGATATCTTCCTGGAAAACCGGGGAGATACGGATGCCATCTACATCATTGCCGGGGGACACTCGGAAGACGGCCACCACCACTGACGGAAGGGTTATTCTTCAAGGGAAATGATTTCCGGCACGAACCGGCTGTCTTCGATCCGAAGGATTCCCACGGAAGGCGTACGCCCGGATCTGGCAGGGCCCGCGCTTCCCGGGTTGACGTAGAGCACCCCGCCGGCTTCCTCCACGGACGCCTTGTGGGTGTGGCCGTGAACCACGACCGATATGCCTTTTGCCGCTGGATCAAAGCCAAGGCTGTGCCGGTCGTGGATGACGCCGATGACTTTGCCGCCTGCCTTGACCGGCAGGTAATGTGGCAGGGCATCGACGCCCGGTTTGAAGTCCATGTTGCCGCGCACCGCGTAAACCGGGGCGATAAGCTCCAGTTCGTCGATGACGGCCATGCTGTCGATATCCCCTGCATGGAGGATGATCCCGGCGTTTTGCAGCACTTTTGTCGCCGAAGATCGAAGCAGGCCGTGGGTGTCCGATATGAGACCGATGGTCCGGTTCGCATCGGCCGTCGGTTCGTCCGCCGTGATATTCGTCATATCATTTATCCTGTTATAAACCCTGTCCTGTATGGAAAAGCTTGTGCCGCAACCCGTGAGTGGGGTATGTCTTGCCCGTACGGGAGAAAAATTTTATTTGAGATGAGCTATCGTAGCCGATAAAACAGTGGTTGAAAAGGGTAAAAGGCAATGGTTTCGACCTTTGCCCGTTTATCGGCAAAGAGACGGCGGCAAACAGGGGGGTGGGAACACATCCGGGACAAGAGGAGCCGGTTGATCATGGTAAACGACAATCCAAAAAGCAAAACCACCTACCGGGTAGCCATATCCGGTGCCGGGCCGGCCGGGTTGCTATTGGCCCTGAAGTTGGCCGTGCAGGGCATTTCGGTGGCGGTGATCGAGTCAGGCGATGAAGCGGCATTGGGCCATGACTGGTCGGATGCGGTTGAAAAGGACGCCCTGGCATCGGCGGGGTTTGAACTGCCGGAAGTGGTTTCGGGACGCTATGCAGGAAGAACCGTCAAGCACTCGGAGCAGGATGACAATCTGTTCGAGCCGCACCGGATCGAGCCTTTGGAGATCCGGTCCCCGGATTTGTCATGCACCGTGGCAGGCGGTGTCGAATTCCGCTATATCACGACGGACCGCAAAACCCTTGCCCGGCGACTGGTAGAGCGGGCGCGGGATGCGGGTGTGGCGTTGTTCTTTCGGCACCGCGCCGAAATGCTGCTGGGCGATACCGAAGGGTCCCTGGAAAATATCCGGGTATCCGGCGTGCGGGTTTCGGCCTGCGACGGCTCCGGGACTTTCGACGTATCGGCTGACGTCACGGTGGATGCCACCGGAATCGCCTCCAGACTCCGCAGGTCCCTTGCCGGGGCTCCGGCGCTGAACCGAAAGTTTTCCGGTTCGGAGCTTGCCTATGCCTGTCGGAGTGTCCGCCGCCTGGATCCGGGCAAAGCCCGGGAAGATGATTTGACGGATCACTACCGTTACGGGGCATACCGGGGGTATTTCTGGACGCACCGCCACCATGAGGATTCCATCGACGTCGGCGGCGGCGTGCGCGAGGAGCCGGGAAGGGTCGACCCCGCGGACATCATCGATGAAATGATTCAAAACCGCCCGTCGATTACGCGGGAGGTCATCCGCGGCGGCGGCGGTTCCGTCCTGGTGGGCAGATCGCCGTTTTCTCTGGTTGCATCCGGTTTTTCTGCGGTGGGAGACGCCGCCGGCCAGGTAATACCGACAACCGGCTGCGGTGTGGGCGGCGCCATGACCGGCGCGCTGCTCGCAGCCGGCATTATCGAGGCGGCCGTGAAACGTGGCGATTGTTCCATAAAAGCCTTGTGGCCGGTGAACTATGTGTGGTTTTCCGGGCGCGGCAGCCATTTCGCGGCGCTTTGCGCCGTAAAGGATCTGCTTCAGGCGCTTTCCCACGAGGAGATTTCGTTTCTGATGAAAAAAGGCATAATGAATCGGCGCACCCTTTCCTCCGCGATCAACGGGGTTTTCGATCCGCCGGGCACCGGAGAGTCCCTGCGGGCGGCGGGCGCGGGAATCACCCGCCCCGGTCTTCTGCTGAAGATCGCCCGCGCCAACCGGCTGGGTGCAAAAATTTTTCGTCATTACCGGACCTATCCGGACCGGTGGGATCCGGCGGCCTTTGTCCGGTGGGCAGAGACCGCCGGAAAGCTTTTTCAGAGGGTTTTCTAGAAAGAAAGCCGTTTTACCACTAAACTGAGCGTTTCCGGACCACAAGGCTGCCGATGGAATACCCCGCGCCAAAGGAGCAGATCACCCCGATATCCCCGCCTGCGAGATCCTCGTTGTAGCGGTCGAAGGCGATGATGAGACCCGCGGAGGCGGTATTGGCGTATTGGTCGATGATGGTCGGCGCGTCTATTTTCGAGGCATCTTCGCCTTCGAACAGGTGCTTTATCACCATATTGTTCATGTTGATATTGGCCTGGTGCAGCCAGAACCGCCTCACATCACGGGCTTTGAGGCCGAGTTCGGCCAGGTGGTCACGGATGTGCGCGGCCGCAAGGGGGCTTACCTCCTCGAAAACCTTCCGGCCCTGCTGGTGGAACAGCTTTTCCGGGCCGTAGGGCGTCTCGTCGGTGGCCCGCGATACATGCCCGAAGCCGGAGCGGATATTGTTGGAAAACGTGGTCATCGCCCGGGTTCCCAGAACGTCGTAGCAATGAGCGCCGGCAGCGGTTTCCGCCCGCTCCATGATTGTTGCCGTGGCGACATCGCCGAAGATGAAATGGGATTCCCGGTCGCAATAATTAACCATGGGGGTCATCAGCTCGGGGTTGATGGCAAGGACGCAGCGCGCCGAGCCGGAGACCAGGCTGTCATAGGCCCGGTGAAGGCCGAATGTCGCAGCCGAGCAGGCCATGAGCATGTCGAACCCAAAGCCGTCGATGCCCAGGGCGGTTTGCGCCTCCACGGCGATGGCGGGGTAGGCCCGCTGGGTATACGCGCAGGAAACGATCACCGCATCGATGTCCGAGGGTTTCTTGTTTGCCTTTCGCATCGCTTCGCGAGCGGCCTCCACGGCGATTTCCGCCTGGATGCTCAGCTCGGCCGGGCTTCTTTCCGGGAACCTGGGCCGCATGCGGTCGATATCCAGGATTCCCTCTTTTGCATAGACATAGCGCGATCGTATACCGGAGGCCTTTTCGATAAACCGGGCCGATGACGTCGGCTTTTCCTCGATGGCGCCGGCGTCGATGGCCTCCCGGTTTTCCCGGTTGAACCTTTCGGCCCATGCATTGTAGCTTGCGACGAGTTCTTCGTTGGTTATGGAATACCGTGGCGTCCAGAGGCCCGTGCCGCTGATGACGACCGGCGGTGTATCTTTGCTGGTCATAAAATGTTGGATCCGTTGGATTGTTTTGTTTTTTCGCTCAAACCGCCCGCCGCGGCAAGGTTTTCTGCATCCCTACCTGATGGAGGGATGCTGCGGCATAAACGCGTAGGCGGCAAACCGTTCGTCATGGCTCAGGCTGATATCGATCGGCTCTTTATCTCCCCGGTAATACAGGATCGGCGCACCCGCCCCGGATCCGTTTTGCTGCCTTGCGATTTCCATTTCTTCCGCGTTCCGGCCGGTCAGCCGGGCGATATGCCGGATAGCCATCTTCCGGGCCGCTGATGATTCCCGGAGACTTTCAGAAGAAATGCCTTTTGCTTCAACGACGGACCCCCATCCGTGCAGGACCCGGTCCGGGTCCGCCGCCTCGCCGGAGTCGGTGGCCGCACCAATGCAGCGGACATGATCGGCGTCAAAAAATATCCGGACCGCCACGGAGCCGCCGGGGGTATCGACCCTTCCCGGGGAAAAAGACGATTGATTCCGAAAGGGAAGGAAACAAAGCACCACCCGGAACCGCCGGGGGGAGAAAACGGTTTCCGGGTCGATCTTGGCCCGCACCTTGAATGCGGCTTCCTTAGCCGCCCAGAATCCCCACAATAGGGCGTCCGGTTGACGTGAGCCTTGAACCGCCCGGATTTCCGCGTCGGCGAGGATTTTTTTCATAAGCCGCCGGTCCGTGCCCCGCCCCCTGGCAGAGGTGGCCTTGAGGTCGACGATGTCGTTTCCGATTCGCCACCCGCACGGGAGGGTTGAGGGCTTTATTTTACAGCGAGGCAAAATAGGCCGCCTCCATTGCCGCAAGATGCCTTACGATCTGCCCTGCGCAGTCCCGCTGGGCCCGCAGGCCCTTAAGGCGGGTTCTTGGAAAGCACTCTTCAACGTCCATGTGGAAACGCTCCCCTATGGCGGGAAAATTGGTGTAGGTTTCCTGGCCTTCTCCCCGCAAATACATGCACATGACGCGGCATCCCGGCGTGTTCAGGAAAAGGCGGCCGGTGCCGTAGGGGAAATCTTCGGTGTTGACTCTTCCGGTCCGCGACCGGGTTCCTTCGGGAAAAATCATGAGATTTCCGCCCTGTTGAAGGATCCATGCGCATTTTTCGAGTATGGAGAGCACGGCATCCCGGTTGCCGCCCCGCTGGATGGGGAGGCACTTGGTCAGGTAGCAGGCGATGCGGACCAGCATCTGCCGGTTGAAGTTCATGTGCTCGGGTACGTTCCAAGGCATCTGGTCAAAGCGTGCAATATGGCGCGTCACGGGCGCCATGGCCCAGAGCAGTATCACCGAGTCGATCAGTGTCAGGTGATTGGCGCACACGAGCCACGGGCCGGGATACTCGCTCATCAGGCGGCGGACTTTTTTGCGTACAGCCTCCAGGTTTTTGACCCGGTATCCGGCGATTTTTATTGCGAGCAATACCAGGGGGGCGGCTGCGAATATTGTCAGCCGCCCCACAATGTACTGGATATAAATGGCTCTTTTGGCGCTTGGATCCATGCTATTGCGTTACGCGGGTTTTGCTGTCTATAATCTCCACGGCATCGCCGATGGTCTTGATCTTATCGGCATCGTCATCCTCGATTTCTATGTCGAAGGTGTCTTCCACCTTTATGATAATATCGACCAGGCGGGCGGAGTTGACCTTGAGATCCTGGATGATCTCGGTTCCCATTTCCGCACTTTCCAGGCGATCAGCCTCCTTGACGTATTCGCGGATCAGTTCGATGAATTTTTCAAATATTTCCTGTTTGTCCATTTTGGTTTCTCCTTGGTTATATTAATTGAGTTAATTTGATGATGTACTCGCAAAAAACCGCAATCTGACGGCTCGTAAAAAGACTTTTTACGAAGCCGTCAATCGATTACTTCCTGTAAAACATGCATCGATTTTTCCAGATCCTTGCGGGAAAACATGTCCAGCGTCAGAACCCGGGGCGCTCCCCCGCCGTTTTTCAGGCCGGTGCAGAGGCTGTCAAGCAGTTCGGTTTTCATATACCCCAGATCCACATGGTCCCGCCCGTCGCTTCGGACGCCGTGCAAGTGGATGATCCGCGTCCTGTCGAACCATTTTTCGAGGCATGCGTGGATATCCTGCCCGGTTCGCAGCATGTATCCGATATCGATGCACACCGAGCAGTTTTTTGCATCCACGAGATGCTCCGCCGCCTCGCACTCAAGCGCAGTGCTTTCAATGCAAAGCGATTCCGGTTCTATGGACTCGATCAATAAATCGATGGTTTTTGCGCACTGGTCCACCCATCGCCCGGTGCACCACTGTTCCGCGGGAAGGCGGTTTTCCCTGAGGGGGACGATCCAGCCCAAGGGGAGCAGGCTCTCCATCCGGTCCGTGATTTCCATCCATTTTTCAACCCCCTTTTCCCTTTTTGTTTCGCTGGTGCTCCCGGCATGGGGGTTGACGGGCAGGTGGACCGTGAACGTCAGGCCGTTGTCCCGGGCGATGATGCTCATTTCCAGGATGCTCGATTTCGATGGGAGATTGGATCGGCCGTCCGAGTCGAAAATGATCAGCTCAATGTTTTCAACCGCATGTTTTAAAAATTGCAGGTTGGGAATAATATCTCCCGGAATGATATACGATGTGGTTCCGATCCGGCAGTTCATTCCTTTCCGACGCCAGGCTTTTTTAAATTTGGCCATGTCCTTCATCGTCTATACCTTTATCCTGTTGGCCGCCGCATGTGAGTCCGCTTGTTCCGGGGTGCCGGAATAAGCGGCCAAACCCGTGTGCCGGGATATGGAAAGGGCCGGTCTCCATTTTTCCTTTGCATGCCCCCGTAATACCGGGCGCTGTGTTTTATTCGTACCCGCCCGTGACAATCAGGCGGTCTTTGCTTCATCCGGCTTGGTTACAACCAGGCAGCTGTTGACGTCGCCGAAGCCGAAGCTCGCCTTGGCGATGGTTTTGATTTCCGGGAAGTCCATATACTGCCGGACGATGCTTTTTTCGTATGGGGCTATGTCGGGGTGCAGGTCCTCGCAGTTGATGGACGGATGCAAATACCCGTTTTGCAGCTCCAGTACCGCCGCGATGGTTTCGATGGTTCCGGCGGCGCCCAGGCAGTGCCCGATCATCGACTTGGTGGAGTTGATGTACGGAAAATCGCCCGGCCCGCGTTCCAGCGCCCGGGACCAGCTTTGCACCTCGTGCGGGTCTGCATAGGTGGCGGTGAGGTGTCCGTTGATGGCATCCACGGCCCCGGGGTCGATGCCTGCGTCATCCACCGCGCCGCGGATGCAGCGGGCCACGCTTTCCGGGTTGGGGGCGGTCATGGATCCGCCCTGGCGCTGTCCGCCGCAGTTGACCATGACGCCGGTGATTTCGCCGTATATCCTTGCGCCCCGTTCCAGGGCCTTTTCCAGGTCTTCCAGGACGAGGCACCCGGCCCCGGCGCCGGGAACGAACCCGCAGGCGGAGGCGCTCATGGGCCGTGAGCCTTTCTCCGGCTGATCGTTGAATTTCCGGGCGAGAACCACGCGCATGGAATCGAATCCCCCCCATATATAGGGCGAAGGCCCCTCGGAGCCGCCTGCGAGCATGCGTCGGGCCAGGCCCGCCCGGATCCGGTAAACAGCGTCCACGATCGCTTCGGTACCGGTGCTGCACGCGGAGGAGTTGGACGTCACCTGGTTGCCCAGGCCGAGAATGCCTGCCACGCAGGCGCTCACACCGCTTCCCATCACCTGCTCCACGATTCTCGATCCCAGTCGCCGGACCTTGCCTTCGTTGATGGACGGAACGACCCGTGTGGCAATGGTTTCCATGCCGCAGATGCCGCATCCGTAAATGGTGCCGCTGTCCCAGTCTGCGGGTGCATCCGCATCCGGGATTTCCAGGCCGGCATTCTGCCAGGCTTCCAGCGCGGCGATGGTCGCATACCCGATGTTGTCGTTGAGCTGCCTGGGATCGAAGTATTTTTCGTGCTCACCGCCTTCGACTTCCGGCACGCCGGCGATGCGGCATGCGAAGTTGAGCTCTTCGAGGCGCTGCGAATAGCGGATGCCGGACTTTCCTTTGCGGATTGCCCGGTCAAAAGCGTCCAGACCGACGCCGTTGGGGCTAACCACCCCCATGCCGGTTATGACGACGCGTCTTTTATTCATTGGTGACTCCTGTAATGCTTGTCAGCGGGTCACCCCTGTTCCGGTCAGTACGCCGGAGCAAACGGTTTCCCCGTTTTCGCGGGTGATATGGCACCGGGTCCTGAGGTTGCCCCGGCGCAGATAAATTTTTTCCCCGTGGATAATGATTTTCTCCCCTGGATACACAATTCCGGAAAATTCGATCTCGTCGGCAAAGGCGAACAGCGTGGTTATCTGCTGCAATCCGGTATCGGGCATCCCCCCTTTGAGAAGCAGATAAATGCCCAGGGCCACCACACCCGTCTGGGCCATGGCCTCGATGAGGATCACACCCGGCGTGACCGGGTTTCCGGGAAAATGTCCCCGGTAGAAGTCGTGGTCCTCCGAAAAGTGGTACTCGGCCCGGATGGTGTCATCGCCGATTTCCACGATCGAATCGATAAACCGGAAGGGCGGTTTCTGGGGAATCAGATCGAGGATGCGGTCCGCCGTGAAGGGGCTGCCGCCGTTTAAGGCTTCTTTATCCGCCATACATCCCTCCGTTCACGTGGATGACGCTTCCGGTGATGTACGAGCCGCCGGTTGCCAGAAAACCGACGACTTCGGCGACCTCTTCGGGCTGCCCGATACGCCCCAGCGGGATTTGCGATGCAAAGGATTCCCGGATTTCTTCAGGCAGCTCATCGGTCATGTCCGTATCGATAAAGCCCGGCGCAACAGCGTTGACCAAAATTTCCCGGCCGTGGAGTTCTTTGGCAAGGGATTTGGTCATTGCTTCGATAGCCGCCTTTTCCATGGTGTAAGGAATCTGTGCGGCGTTTCCGGTGTGCCCCACAACGCTGGAGATGTTGATGATGCGCCCGGTGCCGGAGCGCAGCATGAACAGCCGAAGGATTCGTTTGGTCAGATACCAGGTGCCCCTGAGCGGCGCGCGCTGGGCATCGAACGCGTCTATTTGCATGGCGCTCATGGGGTTGTTGATGCTGACGGCCGCGTTGTTGACAAGGACGTCGACCCTTCCGGCCCGTTCCTTGATCTCCTTGACCATTGTTTCCACCTGGTCGGTGTCGGCCAGGTCGGCCGCTATCAGAAAACCGTCCCCGCCGGTTTCGGCAAGAATTTGTTCCGCCGGTGCCTTGCTGCTTCTGTAGTGGATGCCGACGCGGAACCCTTTTTTCGCCAGTTCCCTGCAGCATGCCGCACCGATTCCCTTTGCACCGCCGGTGACGATGGCCACCGGCTTTCCGGCTGCCGGTCCGCCGCCGGCATTATTTGTATTCATATGGCTTTCGCTTTTTTGTTTTTCTGATTTTTTTATGCGTTTTACCGGCATACGTGTTTACGCCTTGCCGCCGGAGCCGCCAATAGCGTTTTCCGAGCGGAAAGGGTAGTCCCGGTACGTGATGTCTTTGAATACCCCCGCCCGCGCCCGCTGGACCGATGCGATGTTCTCCCCGTCCACGAACACCTCGCCGTTTCCGATGACCATGCTGGCCCCCGCATTTTTCATTCCCTGGAAGCGGATGATTTCGATTTCATAGCGGACAACCTTGTTATGGGGGCGAACCTGGCCGTTGAAGGACACCTGGTCGCACCCCAAAGCCCTTCCGGCGCCCAATGCACCGCGCCACACGCAATAGAAACCGACGAGCTGCCATATGGCGTCCACGCAGAGGCATCCGGGCTGCACGGGATCTCCGGGAAAATGGCACTGGAAGTACCACGCGTCGATCCGGATATCCTGCTCCGCCACGATTTTCCCCCGGCTGCCGTTTTTTTCGATGGAAAGGATCCGGTCGACCATCAAAAACGGCGGTGCAGGCAGCCGGGCGTCGAATCCTTCCGGGGGATCCTCGATCATCCGGCCGTAGGAAAAGGCCAGCAGGTCTTCCAGGTCAAAGCTGTTTTTTTCCGTGAACTCGGCATATTTCATTGTGCTATTCTTTCACCCCCGTCCACGCAGATGAGCGACCCGTTGATCCATGCCGAATCATCAAGGCACAGCAGATAGATGACGCCTGCCACGTCTTTCGGCGTGGTGAGCCTTCCGAAGGGGTTTCGCAGGATCGCCTGGGCGCGGATGCGGTCGCTTCCGGGTATGGCGGCCAGTGCGGCGGTCTCGGTGACGCCCGCCTGGATTACGTTGGAGCGGATGCCGTACGGGGCGAACTCAACGGCCATGGACCGGGATACGGACTCCAGAACGGCCTTTGCGGCCGATATGGCGGCATAGCCCCGCCAGGCAATCGCATTGCCTTCGGACGTAAGGGAAAGAACCCGTGCGTCGTCCGCGAACATCCCGCGGTGAAAAATATCGGAAGTCCACAGCACGATATCGTATCCCATGGCGTGGACGGTTCTTTCGAAATCGCCTCGGTCCAAAAGCTGCCGGTTGTCGTATTCCGGGGGGTCGACCACGGGATGGAGGCGATGCTCACCGGCTTCGAAAGCCTCCTGCACCGCGCGGGAAAAAACCGCCGGTTCCATGCCCACGGTTTTTGCCAGCGCATTTCGGGATTTCTCCTGCGCGCCGGTATGTTCCACCGGCGCGAGCAGTTTCAGGTTGCCGAATGCAACCGAGTGGAGCAGCATCCGTATTTTTCCGGTGCCGCCCAGTTCGCCGCGCAGCGCGTCAAGTACCGTTGTTCTTCCCTCCACGGACAACCCGTCGAGGTTGAAGGTGGAGACTTTCACGCCCATAGCGCGAAGCTGCTCGAATTCCGGTTCGATTCTTTTCATGGCACCCCTGCGATCCCGGTGGACGATGCAGAGGTTCATACCGTGCTGTGCCAGTTTCCGGGCGGCGGCCAGGCCGAATCCGCTCGATCCGCCGATGATAACCCCCCACAGGTCGCTCTGGAATTGCATATATTATTCTCCTGCTGCGAAGGTGCGCCGCGCTGCGGAAAAGGACGTAATGGAACGGCACGTGACATCGATGCTTGCGAAGAAACTCTTCAAAGGCCGGTTCGGACCGATTTCATAGATTTGGTCGGCCTTTTCGGCCAGTATTTTCATGTTGTCCCGCCATTTCACGGAATTGCTGATTTGAGCGACGAGCTCTTCGATGATTTTCGGTGCGTTCTGGGTGTGAAACGCGCCGGTGTAGTTGCTGGTGACACGGTTTGCGTTGACGGTGTTGATTTTGGCCGTGATGGCAGTGAGCACGTCGCTGAAGGCGTCGCGTATGGTGACCATGAACCGGCTGTGAAAGGGGGCGCTCACATTCAGCGGCACGAAACGAAACCGGTTGGCGGTATCCGTCACGCCCAGAGCGAGGGTGAGACGTTTTTCAGCGGCTTCGATCCCTTTGGAAGCGCCGGAGATCACAATTTGGTTTTCGGAGTTGATGTTGGCCACGTCCACGGAAAGGTCCGCAAGGCTTTCCCGGATTTTTCCGACATCCAGGCGGTCGCCGATCACCGCCGCCATGCCGCCGGTTCCGGGCGGAGTGGCTTCCTGCATCATGCGGCCGCGGGTCTGAACGGCCTGAAGGGCCTCGGAAAAAGGGATGACGCCGGCGGATACCAAGCCTGTGTATTCGCCCAGGCTATGCCCGCCAAAATACTGCGGGGTAAAGCCGTAGGCTTCCTGAATTCCACGAAACATGGCGATTTCGGTTGCAACAATGCACGGCTGCGCGAATTCGGTCATATTGAGCCGCTCGTCTTCGCCGAAGCACATGGCCGCCACATCCCATCCCAGCACATCGGATGCCTCCTCGTAGGTCTTTCTGCTGATTTCCAGGTTGTCGTAAAAATCCTTGCCCATACCGGGACGCTGTGAGCCCTGGCCGGGAAAAACAACGGCGGTGGTTTCGTTTTCCGTTTTCATATCGGTTTTCATATTAATCTCCTCGTGAATGCTCGGCCTCGCGAATGCTCGGATTGATCTTTCGTATCCGTGACCAATTCAGTACCAGGTCCTTGCCCGGTCCGTATGCACTAATTTGTCATGTTTCATTGGCATTCCGCCGGATTGTCCGCCGGAAAACCAACCGCAAGCGTCGTGACGCTTGGTCTTTACATGCATACAATTATTGTGCCATTATTTATATTTTTTCATAAATATTTGAATTGTTGAGAAAAATTTTACTTTGGCGGATGCAGGGCGAAAATGCGGTGCCTGTAAAATCATGACAAGCAATGTATAGTACCTGTACATTGCATGATACATGTCACGGTTTTTTTAAGTAATATCCTTTTTTTTCAATATGTTGATGCTATTCGCTTCCTCTGCTGCGCTTTGGGGGTCGTTTTGCAGGCTTGATCCCAAACACGGCCGGTGATATATCCGTTATATATATTGATATCCGTCGTGCTCCATCATTTTTATTCCCCGGCGTATTTCCACCAGAGCCCATAAACAGGAGTGCCCATGAAACTCAAGCGCGTTTTCGTGAAAAATGAGGCGGAGCCCCGGATCGCCGTCTGGAGCAGGGGGCGGTGGATGCCGCTTCTCAGCGTGCTTTCAACAGACGGCAAGCGGCTTTCAGAGGACCTCTACGCGTTTATCTCGGATATGCTTTCCATTCTCCGGGCCGGGAAGTCCACCTGGAAGAAGCTGCAGAAGATCGCCGACGAGTTCGACGGCATCCTCCCGGAGACCGAATCCGCAGCCGTTCTTCCTTTCGATCCGTTGTCATTCAGGGATTTTATGCTCTTCGAGGAACATTTCATCGGTGCGAGCCGGGGCTGGGTACGTTGCTTCCGACCATGGGCCTACAGGCTGACGAGCGCCTACGAAGGGCTGTTCAAAAGGACGTTTCCGTCTTTTCGTCCGGGGCCGTTCTGGTACAAAAACCCCATGTATTACATGGGAAACCACCTGAATTTCATCACGGACGGCCATCCGGTCGCTTTTCCTTCCTATTCGAAATCCCTGGATTACGAACTGGAACTTGGGGCCATCATTGTACACCCCTTAAAAGACGCCACACCCCGCGAGGCCATCAAAGCCATCGGCGGCTTTGTCGTGTTGAACGATTTTTCAGCAAGGGACGTTCAACTTCCTGAAATGCGAAGCGGTTTCGGGCCGGTCAAGTCCAAGAACTTCATCAATGCCGTGTCGGCGGAGGTGGTTACCGCCGATGAAATCCTCCCCCGGATCAACGAACTCAAAGGAGAGGTCCGGATCAACGGGGAACTCATCGTGCAGACCACCACGGAGGGCATGCAGCATAACCTGGGCAAGGCCATTGCCTACGCGTCGCTTTCCGAGCAGATCCATCCCGGTGAATTCGTGGCAACAGGGACCCTCCCGGGCGGATGCGGCATGGAAAACGGGCGATGGCTGTCGCCGGGGGATACCGTCACCCTGTCCATCGAGGGAATCGGGGATCTTTCCAATCCCATCGTGTAAGCCTTTTCCCGCGCGGTTTGTCAACGGCGCTTCAGCAGGTTTTTTACGGTGCTGATCTCCACGTAGGACGCGCCGTAGTCCGAGCCGAAATTTCCTGCAAGGACCGTAACCATGCAGTCCTCGGTGAACCGCTTTTCCTCCAGAAGGCGTGTGAGCGCACTTTGCAGAAACAGGTGCGTGGTGAGATCGGAAACCATGTAATTGGCATGAACCCCGTAGGATAGCGCCATCTCCCGCATTACCCGCTTGTCGTAGCACTGCGCGTATATGGGGTTTTCCCCGCGATATGCCGCAAGGCTCAGAATGGTCCGCCCGGAGATGGTGTCGGCGATCAGGCCTTTTGTATCGAGACGACCGGCCGCCTTGACCGCGGCCTTGGAAAGGTAACTGGTCACGGTGTTGTGGATGTCGTATTCCGTGTCGATGAAGGTGCTTCCGCTCGATTCCACCTCCCGGGCGATTTTGGCCATGGTCTGGACCGATTCCAGCGGGTACTTCCCGTTCGCCGTCTCCCCGGAGAGCATCACGGCATCCGTCCCGTCGAGGCATGCATTGGCCACGTCGGAGACTTCCGCCCGGGTGGGCCGCGGCGAGGCCACCATGGACTGAAGCATCTGGGTTGCGATGATGACCGGCTTGCGCCGGGCAATGCATTTTCTCACCAGGCGTTTCTGGATGACGGGAATTTTTTCCGCCGGGATCTCGATGGCGAGATCCCCCCGGGCGATCATGGCGCCGTAGCAGTGATCCAGGATTTCATCGATGTTTTCGATGCCGTCCTGGTTTTCGATCTTGGCGATGATCTTGATGGGGCTGTTTTTCATCTCGAGAATTTCCTTTACCGCAAGCACGTCCTCTTTTTTGCGCACAAAGGAATGGGCGATGAAATCGACGTTCATGTCCGCGGCAAATTCTATGAACTGTTTGTCCTTTTCGCTTAAGGCCGGCAGGTGGCGGATATTGACCGACGGAACGTTGATGCTTTTTTTCCCGGAAATGGTGCCGTCGTTTTTGACGAGACAGGTAAGCTCCCCGTCGCATTTGTCCTGTACGTGCAGTTCGATGTGCCCGTCGTCGATGAGAATCCGGTCGTCCACGGACAGATCGTCCGTGAATCGGTCGTAGCTGACGTAGACGCAGCCGGTCTCCGGGTCTTCCTTGCACTCGCCCCTCATGCGCAGCGTGTCCCCGGTTTTTACCGCCAGCGGCTCGCCCAGGCCAAGGGTTCGGATCTCGGGTCCCTTGGTGTCGATCATGATGCCGATGCGCTCGGACACGGCGCGAATGTTTTCAATTACCGGCGCGGCGTCTTCGAGCGACTGGTGGGCCGTGTTCAACCGCACCACGTTCATCCCTGCCGCGTACATTTCCTTCAAAAGGGGCACGGAACAGGCCTTGTCGGAAATGGTTGCAATGATTTTTGTTTTTTTCATGATCTCCCTTTGGGTCTGGCTTTATACTTTTTGACACGTCCCCGTGATGCGGGTATAGTTCTTATTGCACAATCAAACCTTATTATAAAGGAGAAAACCATGACAGAAAAGAAATTCAAGCAGGTTTGCGAATGTACAAACTGCGGCAACGAGTCCGAGATGATCATCACCTGCCATATCGAAAAGGAGCCGGACGAAGCCCCCGCTCCGAAGCCGGAAGAAAAAAAGAAGGTAAAGGGCCACGGCGTCTGTACCACGTGCGGCAACGAAGCCGATATGTGGGTCGACCTGTAAGGCCTGTACCATCGGAGCCGGCTGTCCTTTTTGTATCCGGTTCCGATGCCGCCCAGTTGGCTGTTTCGCCTGTACCCGATTGTTTCGCCAACCAGTAACCACACTATTTTCCCGGGAGAAAACCGTGTTCCAACATGTTTCGTCCCCGCGTATCAAACCGGCCGTGATCTTATTCGCGGTCCTTTTTTTCGTATTGTTCAGCGGATGGAGCCGAGCAGCCGAAGACCGAACCATTGCAATCCTTCCCTTTGCTGTTCACGGTTCCGACGATCATCGTCACATGGAGCGGGCGGCGGCCGACATGTTATCGGCTCGCCTGGGACGGGACGCCGGGTATGAGCCCGTCAGCGCATCGCGGATCCGCGCTTTGGATATCGATCCGGCCCAAACGGACCTTGACGCCGCCCTGTCCGCCGGCCGGGAGCTGAATGCGGACGTGGTTCTTTTCGGATCCATTACCATGGTCGGCGAGGCCTGGAGCATGGACGGCACCCTGGCATCGGTTGAATCCGGCCGGCGTATCGATTCCTTTTCCTTCGCCGGCGAAGACGGCAGGGCGTTGATTCCCGGGATCGGGGATATGGCGGCCGAAGTTCGGGGCGCCCTGGAAACCGTTGAAAGCCCGGACCGGGCCGCAACCCGTCTTACGGTGCCGCCCGGCGGGAACGGGAAGCGGCGCCCGGCGGAGCCTGGAGCCCCGGCGGCCGGTTTTCAGGTCGCCGATCCCGCCCGGGCGGATGTCCCCGGAACCTGGTCCGGCCCGGTGATGGAAAAAAATCTGGTCGGCATTGCCGCGGGCGATTTGACCGGGGACGGCAAAAACGAGACCGTGCTGCTGGCCGAGGAAGCGGTTTATATTTATTCCCTTGCCGACCGTGAATTTTCGCTTCTGGAAACCATAGACGCACCGTCGAACACGGTCTGCATGGCCGTGGACGTTGCCGATATCAACGGAAACGGGCGGGCTGAAATATTTATCACGGCAAGCAATAACCGAGGCAATTCGCTCCGGTCCTTCGTGCTGGAATACCGCGACGGGGGCTATGCGATTATAAAAGGATCAAGCCCGTGGTTTTACCGCGTGATCCGGGATCGCGACGGCGAAAAGAAGCTTCTGGGGCAGCGTCATCGGGTGGAGGCGGATCCTTTCGATAATGAAATCGTCCGCCTGGTTTCCGAAAACAGCGGGTATATCCCCGTGGAAGCGTATATTGAAAAAGGAAGCGGGACCAATGTGCTGGGGGTGGATTCCGGACGGATCCGGAATTCCGGGGAAGCGACCGAAATCGTGGCGTACAACGGGGGGCAGAATCTGCGGATCCTTGGCCCGGAAGGAAAGAAAACCTGGACGTCCAGGCGGAAATACGGGGGGTTAAACCGGTATATGAAAGGAGCCAGAACCGGCCGCGGTGATGCGCCTGAGCGGTTTTACCT
>SLJY01000182.1 GCA_007134875.1 Desulfobacterales bacterium | reverse complement strand
TTGGCCACGAAGATGTCCGGGAACTGCTCGATGCGGATATTGAAGCGGTTGACGCTTGCGTTGTACAGCTCGCGGCGGTCCGCGATCTGGTCTTCGAGCTGGGAAACCCGGGACTGGAGCTGCCGGAAGGCCCGGTCCGCCTTGAGGTCCGGGTAGTTTTCAACCACTGCGAAAAGCGACCTGAGCGCCTGGGAAATCGCGTTGTTGGCATCCAGCACTTCGCCGCCGGTCTGGGCGTTGTCAAGCTGGGCGCGGGCTTTTGTCACGTTTTCCAGTACACTCCGCTCGTGTTTCATGTATCCCTCGCATACGCTCACGAGCTTGGGCAGTTCGTCATAGCGCTGTTTAAGCAGCACGTCGATATTGCTCCAGGTTTTTTCGATATTGTGTTTGAGATTGATCAGTCCGTTGTAGATGATGACGACATACACGATCATGGCAATGAGGGTGCCCAACAGCAGCAGCACGATGACGGTGGCCATTACGTATTCCTTTCCGTGGTTATTAAACTACAGTACATAACGCGACATCAGAATCTGGACGCCGGCCGCAAACAAGAGAAGTCCTCCGGCGGTAAACAACCATACGCGCAGTCCGAGTTTGCCGATGATGGCTTTTTCCGAGTCGGCAATGATAAAGGGAAGCATTCCGTAAGGGGGTTTGCCAATGACCGCCCGCTCCGTCGGGCCACCCTTTGCCAGCATTTCGGCATACACCCGGTTTTCCACGTCGCGGCGGGCCGTCTCCCACTCATCCGTGCCCACGCGGCCGTTTTTGTTTTGGTCGTATGCCATAAGTCTTGCCTTGTCTTGTTTCAGCCTCCGAAGTTCCTTCCGGATTCTTTCGGAAACGCTGTCTTCGGTTTTCTCCGGCCGTGCCTTACCAAGAACATAAATGCGGGCGCCTTCAGGGATAAGGTCCTCCCGGATTCGAGTCCGGTCGTCCCGCAGCAGAAGCGCCGCATTCATGCCCATTGCGCCGGAAAACTGCTGGCTGGCCCTGGAAACAAGAAAGATCGCCCCTTTCGGGCGAACCAGGACACGGCCCGTTTTGTCCTCCAGGTAAAACGGGAGGCGCCCGGATGCGGTCTCCCGCTCCAGTCGCCACTGCTCGGAGTGGTTCCCCCCGGTCTGGAAAAACCCCCACCGGCTGGCCATGTAAGCGCGTTTCTTGCGGTAGAGCCGGCACCGGAAATAGATGCACCGGGTTCGGCTGTAGATGGCTTTCAGATCATAATACCGGCGCGCCTGCCCTTCTGCCTCCACGATGCCCATGGCCATGGAGCGGACCTTCGAGGTTGGGGTGTTCTCCACCATCCGCTTGTATTTCAGGTTGAGAAGGCCGTAGGGGAACAAGACGGTGCCCGCGCCAACCAGGACCATGCCGGTTGCGGTTTCCCATAGCCCCGGGTATGCGGGCTCGCCCGACTGCAGCAGCACGGAGAATATGGGGCCTGCAAAAAATAAAAGAGCATAGAGGGCTTCCCACGGGGTGGAAAACAATCGGGAGATCCACGATCCGTGGTGTATGGGCGGCGGGGGTTTCGGTTTTGCCGTGAAACGGTTTGCATCGACCGGCTCATCGTCGTCCGATGTCTGAGTGCCGCTTGTATCATCCGTTTCATGCGGCGGCTTGTTGTCGTGCGGTTTTCCCGTTCCGGACAAAATGTCCGCTGCCGGGAAAAATCGGCTGCCGGCCTGCTTCGCCCCATGGAGCCGGGCGGCTGAATCGGCCGCCATCGGTCCGTCGGGCCGGATCAGACCGGCCTCGGATGACGCGATCAGGTACTGGGTATAGCGTCCGAGGCATGCCAGCACCTCCCGTTTCGGACTGCCCGGTCCGCACGTGACCCGGGAAAGCGTGGTCGTGGAAAACCCATGATCGGCAATACAGGTTCGCGCGCGCTTTTTCGCTTTCTGAATCAGCGCGCGGAAATTTCCCGCAGCGCTCATCTGCATGAACGCCTCCATGCTGGGGTAATGAAACGCGTCCGGTTCGAGGAGCACGCCTGTCTCCGTATCGGATGAATCGGCATTCACCCGCCAGAACACGGCCGTGGGTTTTCCGATGGATATCCGCTGCAATTCCTTTTCAAAAGACGATACCGGATTCCTTCCGGAGGAGCCGTCTTCCAGGTCCGGTCCGAACACGATTTTTTTCCGTCTTTTTCCGGTGAGATCGGCAATGATGACAAGCAGGTCAACCGTTTTATCGATGGTGAGAACCGGATGACCGCCGCGGTCGAAAAACCGGAGGGCTTCATCGGTGATTTCAACCCGTTTGGCCAATGGCAGCTTGAGCTTCCTTTTGAGGCGGTTTTTTTCGACAATGGCCGCCGGAATGCCCAGTTTATTCATTTCATCGGCCAGCAGTTTCTGTCTCGGGCGCGGAAGCGGGGGCGTAAAATGATTGACGCCACGGCCGACGATCTTGTAACGCATGTCCGCAGCCTGAAGCCCGGCGGCTTCAGCGAGGCGGGTGATCATGTCTTCCGGGGCGTCCGGCAGTCGCAAAAACGGTAAATAGAGCAACGCAGCGGGTGCGGAATTGCCTTGTTTGCCGGATTGGCTCGGAGACGGGTTTTTTTTGGCCATTGGCTTACGGGTTGGAAGCCGCTCCCTGGAATGCGCGGACAGCATCGTCCCTGGTGGGGTGGATATCGATGATCCGGTCGATCCGTACCAGCCGGAACAACTGGACGACCTGCTCTTTAACACCGAACATATTCAGGCCGCCGCCCTGGTTATGGAGCTTTCTGAGGCAGGACAGGATCGCGCCGATGCCGGAGGAATCGACGAATTTCACCCGGCTCATATTGAATACCACGTAGTCGCACTTGTCAAGGATCGGCGCGATTCCGGTTTTGAATTCCATGACGTTCCCGGCATCCAGGGCGTCCATAGGCATTTCGATGATGGTGACATCGTCTATGGTTTCCGTATTGAATTTCATTTTTCTGCCGCACCTTGACGTGGTTGGTTTACGCATAGAGAACGTTCCATATGCATAGCCGCGGCCTCCATGCGTGTTGAATGGTTTCGTGAGACGAAAGAACGGATGGAAAATAATAACCCCGGATTGTACATCCAACATCATTTATAGCAGAAATCCGGATGGGTAATCAAGCGGGTTTTCGGTGTGGTCGAAAAAACCTTCCCGTGTGCATAGTGCAGAGTTCGGGTTTGAACTTGCTGTGATCGCGATATATATTATAGGGCAGTGTACGTAGTGGCCGAACGAAAACCAGGATTATTCGCCAAGGTCAAGGACGGCGAAAATTTTAACCGCAGGAGATGTTTTCCCGCCGGTGCGATATTTTTTTTGGCATTGGCGGGACATTTCGAATCATGAATCTAAACCGGGCGATTTTCAGTTTTGCCGCAGATACGAGTAAGCGGATGCCTCTATTTCATGCGGTTGAAGTGGATTTCCCCGGAAGTATGCGGCATCCCGGAAAGGGGTATAAATGAACAATCAGCAGAACCAACCTGTTGGGCGGGATCAGGGACAGGACAAGGATAAAAAGAAGATCGAAGGGGAGTACATTCCCCTGCAGCAGTCATGGCAGCCGTCGGATTGGCGGATATGGTATGTCATGGCCCTGATCCTGATTCTTTTTGCCTATTCCGTGTTATTTGTGCCGGCGGGTCCGGAGCGGATCACTTATACGCAGTTTCTGAACCAGTTGCGGGATGGCAACGTAGAAAGTGTTGATATAACTGGAGATGAAATCACAGGTGTGCTCAGTGAGCCAACGGAAATTCCGGATGCGGAGCCTGTGCCCCGGCTGTTTGGCGGCGCCGGTACGGACGAAAATGACGAAGGCGGCGACAATGGCGGGACCATAACAACCTACGAAGAGTTTATCACGTATCTGCCTTCTTTTGGCCATGAAACACTCCTTGATCTGCTCGAAGAGCACGGCGTGGAAGTCCAGGCCCACCCGGAAAGGGATGCCGCCTTCTGGTACCTATTTTTGACCATGCTCCCCTTCGTGCTGCTGATCGGGCTCATTTATTACCAGTACCGGCGCTTCCAGGGGTATGGCGGAGACGGGCTCTTCGGATTCGGAAAGAGCCGCGCGAAACTTTACGATAAAAGCGAACAGTCCGTGACATTTGCCGACGTGGCCGGCGCGCGCGGGGCCAAGACGGAGTTGGGCGAGCTGGTTGAGTACCTCAAAAATCCGGATAAAATCCGGGAGATGGGAGCGGAGATTCCCCGCGGTGTCATGCTGATGGGGCCGCCGGGAACCGGAAAGACCCTGCTCGCCAGAGCCGTGGCAGGCGAGGCGGATGTGCCTTTTTTTTCCATTACCGGTTCCGATTTCATGGAAATGTTCGTGGGCGTGGGCGCCAAACGGGTTCGGCAGCTGTTCGAAGATGCGAAGAAAAACGCACCGTCCATTGTTTTCATCGACGAACTCGACGCCATCGGGCGCCGCCGGGGCGCAGGTCTTGGCGGCGGTCATGACGAGCGGGAGCAGACGCTCAATCAGATGCTTTCCGAGATGGACGGGTTCGAGACGAGCCATGACGTAATCGTCATGAGCGCGACCAACCGGCCGGACGTGCTCGATCCTGCGCTGCTCAGACCCGGCCGGTTTGACCGGCGTATCGTCGTGGACCTGCCGACCACGGAGGATCGTAGGAAAATCATCGATGTCTATCTGAAAAACAAAAAACTGGGCGATGACGTGGACCTCGACCGGCTGGCGCGGGGGACGCCCGGTTTTTCCGGTGCGGACATCAAAAACGTATTGAACGAGGCGGCACTGCTGGCGGCCCGGAAGAAAAAGGACAAAATCGACAACGAGGACATCGAGGCGGCCCGTGACAAGGTCATGATCGGCATCGAGCGGGAGGGAATGACGCTTACCGACGAGGAAAAACGCCTGGTCGCCTATCACGAGGCGGGACACGCCGTTGTCGGCGCTGGCCTGGAGTATGCCGATCCCATCCACAAGGTATCGATCGTACCCAGGTCCCAGGCCATGGGGGTCACCCAACAGATCCCGGACGAGGAAAAATACATTTATCACCGGGAATACCTGACCGACCGCCTGGCCGTGATGATGGGCGGACGGGCCGCGGAGATGCTGGTTTTTAACACAGCCACCAGCGGTGCGGGCAACGACCTCCAGCAGGCCACCAAGATCGCCCGGAAAATGGTCCTCGAGTGGGGTATGAGCGGCCGCTTCGAGCACATGGCTTTAGGCTCGCCCGGCGAGAACGTCTTTCTGGGGGAAGAGATTACAAGGCAGCGGGAATACAGTGAAACGACTGCCCAGGAGGTGGACCGGGAGGTGGAAAATCTCCTGGATACGGCCTATTCAAAGGCCGTCAACCTGCTCAAAGAAAAGCGGGACGCTATGGATTCGCTGGCGGAAGAACTCATGGACCACGAGGAGTTGCCCGGCCCCAGGGTGTATGAGCTTGCGGGAACGGAGGGTGCAAGGCGGGGGATGGAAGACAGAGGGCGGAGGACGGAGAGCGGAAGGCAGAAGGCAAAGGGCTGACGACAGAGGACGGCGGGCAGAAGACAGTGGGTAGAGAGCAGACGACGGGTGATGAATGAAAATCGGGGGCCGAAAGCCGGTTTCAGCCTGCGGTCGGCTTCATGGTATGGATAATGATCTCTTTTTTCCCGCTGCCCATGTCGAGCGATTTGCCCACATGCCCGATCTCGAAATCCCTTCCGGCTTCCGCCAGGAATTCGACCATGGAAAGGCGTTTGATATCGTGGGCAAGATAGACCGTACCATCCGGCTTTACGACGCTGGAGACGGCTTCGAGGGCGGGCCGTATATCCTGCTGCCGGTAGACCAGCTCCGCCCCGCAGACGATGTCGTAGCGGCCCGGGGGGTCGAAGCGGTGCCAGTCCAGTTTTTGGACCGAGGCTGACCCGATGTCGTTGTAGTCGATGTTTTTTTTTATTAGCTTCAGTGCATTGTCGTTGAAATCGGTCAGCGTCACGTTGTGTCCCGAAGCGGCAAGGAAGAGGCCTACCACGCCCGTACCTGCACCCAGTTCGATAACTGTTCGGTCCGTATCCGGTTTTTGCTCGGAAAGATGCGCCGCCAGTGCGATGGCCGCTTCCCAGATTTTGACCCAGTAAGGAAAGGCGGCAAGTCCGGTGGACGCTTTTTCTTCGAGCGCCTCGATAAACGGGTCAATGGTTTCCACGGTGAACAGTTCCAGGCGAATATCCCCAATGCGCAGGGGGCTGGACGTAAGCGGCAGGTTGTCAAAAAGCAGGCTGTTTTCCATATATCGTCATTCCGTTATATTGTTATTGTTTCCGTTCATGCACTATGTAAAGGTGTATAAGCCGGAGGTCAAGGGTTTTCCGGTCAGTTGCAGAGCGTTTATCCCCGCCTGTTGTATCGGCCGTCACGCATCCAGATTGTCGATCCGGCCGAATTCGGCGAGATCGACAAGGCCGTCGTAGTCCCGGATATGGATTTTTCGCCCTTCCACGGCGATCAGCCCTTGTTCGCTCATTTTTTTTAGCATACGGGAAAGCGTTTCCGGGATCGTTCCCAGGAAACTGGCCAATTGCCCCTTGGAAATGTGCAGGGTTATCATGTCGGTGTTGTTCTGTTCACCTGCCAGCAGGAGAAAGTAGCCGGCCAGGCGTGCGGGAACCTCCTTGAGTGAAAGGTTTTCCACCTGCACGGTGAAATGGCGGAGACGCCGGGACAGGATCGCCAGCATGTTCAAAGCGAGGTATGGGTTTCTGGTGACCAGGTTGATGAAGTCTTTTCGGGGGAAAAAAAGCAGGATGCTTTTTTTTACAGCCTCAGCGGTGGCTGGAAAAACGCCGCCTGAAAAGACCGGCACCTCGCCGAAGGGCTCCCCCGGGCCGAACAAGTGAAGAATCTGCTCCTTGCCGCCCGGCGATAGCTTGTAGATTTTTACCTGCCCCCGGGCGACCATGTAGAAGCCGTCCGCCGGATCCCCTTCGGAAAAAATCAGTTCGCCGCCGTCCGCTTTTTTTTCGACGGCGATGGAAAGGACGGCCTCCAGGTGTTCTTCCGTCAATGCTCCGAAGAGTATGGATTCCGATACAACAGGCTTGTATTGTTTCATGAACGTTTCCGCCGCAATGGGTTTTGGATGGCATTAATGTACTTTTCTATACCGGTCTTTCCCTCAAAGTCAAGCATCTGTTCGGATCGGTTTGCGCCTCAAGGTTTTGCGTCGCAAGGCGGGTTGTATTATTTTATAACTTTAGGATAAAAGGAAGTATCATGAAGTGGGAAGAAAATGCCAAGGCAGCAGTGAGTCAACTGCCGTTTGCCGAGCGCCGGAAGGCGGTTGCCCGGGCCGAAGCCGCGGTCCTGAAAGCCGGGCGAAACGTTGTGAGCCCAGCCGATATAGAGCCTTTCCTGCCCAAACCGCCCGTAATCGGCGAATATGAATCGGATGGATACCGGCTGGAAGTCTGTTCGGGCGGAAATTCGTGTCACAACCGGGCGCACCGAAGGGGTGAAAGCGGCGAAACAGGCGAAGACGACCCGGCGGACCGGCTGGTGCGGGAAATCCGGGTGCTTCTCGAAGAAGCCGATCTGGGCGGTTTCCTTCGGTCTCAGGGAAGCGGTCCGATTCGGGTTCACCAGTTGTTCCGGGTTTCCGTATCGCAATGCCCCAATGCATGTTCCCAGCCGCAGATAAGGGATGTAGGGATCATCGCGGCGACCTTCCCGGTTTTTACGGAAAAGGGGTGCGTCCAGTGCGGGGCATGCGAAAACGCCTGCCGGGAAAATGCCGTATGGGTGGATGCGGACAAGGCGTCGTCCGTGATCGATCATGAGCGATGCGTTGCCTGCGGGGCCTGTATTTCGGTTTGCCCCACCGGAAGAATCGGAATGGGGGCATCCGGCTACCGGGTTATGATTGGCGGAAAGCTCGGCCGTCATCCCCGCCTGGCTGCCGAACTGCCGGAAATATACGACGTGGAAGCCGTTTTACGGCTGCTTTTTCTGTGCCTGGAGGAATACAGGCAAAAAAGCACGAAAAGAAAACGATTTGCCGACATTGTCGCGGAAGAAAATGACAGCCTGCCGGGTCGGCTGGCTGCGGCGGTCAATAAAATGAAAGCATCCGGATAAACTCAGAATCCATCATCAATATCCTTAATCCATATCAAGGAGAACAGATTCATGCCGATTCCCGGAAACCTGCTGACCACGGCCATGGCGGTTATGCCCCATACGGATGTGGACAGGGCACTCAACACCGCCTTGAGCCTGGATATCCCTTTCTGGCCGCAGCTTCCGAGGCTCAATTATCACGAAGACATGTACGTGCAGGCCGGGGAGCATTTTCCCGGTATCGTGCTCGACCTGGAAAACCGAACGCTGAAATTTTCGACGGGAAAGTTCATGGAGGAACTCGAAGATGTGATGAATCGGTTCGACGCCCCGGAGCTCTTCGATATCAGCAAAACCTTTTCCGCCGTGTACCACCGGTTCCTGGAGATGGATTTTTCGGACCGCCCGGCCATCCGGGGGCAATTGGAGGGGCCAATCAGCTTCGGGTTCAACGTGGTGGATGAAAACGACCGGCCCATTTTGTTCGACGACACGGTCCGCC
>SLJY01000017.1 GCA_007134875.1 Desulfobacterales bacterium | reverse complement strand
GGGCCGCCAGCAACCTGGATCCGGTGGAAGTGCGGCGCATCATCGATGACGACATCAAGTACCGCATCGAACGGATTCCCGGCGTTGCCGCAATGGACGTCTGGGGAGGACTGGAACGGGAAATTCACGTCGATATGGACCCGGACAAGCTCAAGGCTCTGGGTTTGTCGCCTTCGAGGGTCGTCGAACGCATCCGCAGCGCCAATATCACCCTTCCGGCCGGCTCCATCGAAACCGATGCCTGGGAGTTGACCCTGCGCACGGAAGGGGAATTCAAAGACCTGGATGAACTGAGAAATACCACGGTCGCACTACGAAACGAAACCCCCATTCTGCTGAGCCATGTCGCCGAAATATCGGACAGCTTCGAACGGATCCGCCGGATCGTCCGCGTCAACGGGGATCCCGGAATGCGGCTTTCGGTGAACAAGCAGTCCGGAACCAACACCGTTGAGGTGGCCAAACAGGTTTTGGCTGAAATCGACCGAATCAACGAGGACATCCCCCAGATCCGGATATCGTCCATCATCGACACATCGGGCTACATTGAAAGCTCCATCATCAACGTGGGCAGGGCCGCCCTGTTCGGGGGTTTCTTCGCGCTTTTCGTTCTGCTCCTATTCCTTCGGAATATCCGGTCCACGGCCATCATTGCCGTAGCCATACCCATTTCCATTATCGGCACCTTCGCCATGATCTACACGGGCGGATTCACGCTGAACCTGATGACCCTGGGCGGGCTGGCGCTCGGCGTGGGGATGCTCGTGGACAACGCCATCGTGGTGCTGGAAAACATCTACCGCCTCCGGGAAGGGAACCTCGATTCAAAAAGCGCCGCCGTAACCGGCACGTCAGAAGTGTCCAATGCGATTATCGCAAGCACCGTCACCACGCTGACCATATTCCTTCCCCTGGTGTTCATCCGGGGGATGGCGGGCATTATGTTCTTTCAGCTTGCAATGGTCATCGCCTTTGCCCTGCTTTGTTCCCTGGTGGTGGCCCTGACCCTGATCCCGATGCTCTCCTCGCGTTTTCTCACGCCCCCCGGCCAGCCCGGCCTGGTTGCCCACCGTTATATCAACGGCATTTCCGGGTGGTTCGGCGCCGCATTATCCCTGCTGGAAGCCGCCTACCGCAGGCTGCTGAAAGCGGCGCTCGATCACCGGGCGGCCACAATCGGAATCACCGTTTTGATCCTTGCGGGCAGTTTGATGATGATACCCAACATCGGAACCGAACTGATGCCCAGCACCGACGAGAACGAAGTACGGGTGGACGTGGAAATGGCCGTGGGCACCCGCCTCGATATCACAGACCGGACCATCGCGGAAGTCGAACAGATCGTTTTCGAAGCGGTGCCGGAGCGGACAAGCACGGTTACCAGCATAGGGGGCACCCACTGGCGCGGCGGCGGATCCAACGAGGGGCAGCTCCGTATCGCCCTGGTGAGCCGATCCGAGCGGGATCGGTCCAGCGCGCAGATCGCGGATGATCTGCGCGTAAAACTCGCCCATATACCCGGCGCGGTCATCCGCACACGGGAGGGCCAGGGACTGTTTTTGATCCGAAGGACCATGGGAGGCGGCACCGAACGGATCGAAGTTGAAATCCGGGGATATGACATGGACACGGCCGATGCGCTTGCCGAGCGGATCAGCGGTATTGTCGAAACCGTGGACGGTGTCACCGATACCATCACCAGCCGGACCACCGGGGCGCCGGAAGAAGTGGTAACGGTCGACCGGCTCAAAGCCGAAGGCATGGGGATTTCCGTCCGGGAAGTGACAGAGGCCCTGCAAACCATCATTGGGGGCACCCGGGCCGGAAATTTCCGGGATGGCGGCAATGAATACGCGATCCGGGTAAAGGTGAAAGACGCAGAACGGCTATCCGTCCGGGAAATTTTGGATGCCACCATCGTCAACAGCCAGGGCGTTGCCGTTGCGATGCGGAATATCGTTTCGGTGGAACCGAAAACCGGGCCGCTCCGGATCGAACGCAAAAACCAGGAGCGATTTGTTTCCGTACGGGCAAACATATCGGAAAGGGATATGGGATCCATTCATGCCGAGATCCGGGAGAAAATCGACGACACCGTTGCCATTCCATCCGGATTCACCATCGCATACGGCGGCGATTACGAAGAGCAGCAGGAAGCATTCCGGGAACTTGCGGTAGGGTTGATCCTTGCCGTCGTGCTGGTCTACATGGTCCTGGCCAGCCTCTACGAATCCCTGAGATACCCCTTTGTGGTCATGTTTTCGGTTCCCTTGGCCATCATCGGCGTCATCTGGATGCTCTGGGCCACCGGGACGACCCTGAACCTTCAATCCTATATCGGCTGCATCATGCTGGGTGGAATTGTCGTTAACAATGCCATTTTGCTTGTGGATTACATCAACCAGCTCCGCAGAAACATAACGTCCACCGTCCGGGAGGCCATCGAGGAAGCCGGCCGCAGGCGGCTGCGGCCGATCCTGATGACGGCGTTGACAACCATTTTCGCACTCATCCCGCTCGCCGTGGGATTCGGGGAGGGCGGGGAAGCCCAGGCGCCCATGGCGCGGGCGGTTATCGGGGGGCTGATCAGCTCGACGTTCATCACGCTGCTGGTCATCCCGGTGATCTACTCGGTATTTTCCGGCAGCCGGCACCAGCCAGGCCCGGATGGCGAACCCGAGATCGCCGGCGCATCCGGCTAAACGCATTCAAGAAATCATGAAGATTATGTCATTGATAAAGCGAGTGACTTATTTGGCGGCGGCCATGGTCCTTTTGACGGGACTTTTCCGCTTTTCCGCATGGGCTGCCGATCCGGGGCCGGACGCCGATGAGTTCCATTCCGGCATTACCGTCGAAGAAGCCGTTCTCATGGCCCTGGAAAACAACCGCGCTTTAAATATCCAGCGCTTCGAGCCGGATATCCGGGAAACGTTTTACGATCAGGAAAGCGCCCTGTTCGACCCGGAAATTGCCTTCGAAGCATGGGCGGGCCGGGAGCGATACGAAAGCTACGGCCTTTTCGGGTCCGATACCGCGACCACCAGCGGCGCGGACGCATCGGTCTCGGGACTTCTGCCCACCGGTACCCGGTTGGAGGCGGAGCTGTCCACCCGGCGATCAGACCGGCAGGAAAGCGGCGGGCTCTATGAAACCCGACTCGGATTCAGTGCAACCCAAGCCCTCCTGCAGGGGCGCGGGGTTGCCGTCAACATGGCGTCCATCCACCAGGCTGCCATCGATACATCGATGTCCCGGTACGAGCTTGCCGGGTTTGCGCAATCGCTCGTGGCGGATGTCGAAGTCATCTATTGGGAGTATGTGCTTGCCCGGAGGCAGGTTGAAATCGTCAAGGCGTCACTGAAACTGGCTCAACAACAGTTGGAGGAAATCACCCAGCGGGTCCGCGTGGGAAGCATCGCGGAAACGGAACTGGCGGCGGCCCGGGCTGAAGTCGCACTGCGAAAGGAAGCCCTGATCAATGCCGAAAGCCGGGTTGAAAACATCAAAACACGCCTCACGCGGTTTATCGCACCGTCGCGGCTGGCTTTGGAAAACCGGGATATTATCCCGGAAAGCAGTCCGGAGGTTCCGCCTGATCCTTTGGAGGACCTTTCCGGTCACGTGGCCGTGGCCATACAGATGCGGCCGGAGTTGGCCCAGGCGAAACGGATGGCTGAGCGCCGGGAACTGGAAATCGTCAAGACGAAAAACGGGCTTCTGCCGAGAATGGACCTGTTCATCCGCCTGGGAAAAAGCGGCTACGCGGATTCCTTTTCCGGCGCCGCACGGGATATGGACGGCGATTCCTACGACGCCTATGCAGGCATCGAGATCAGCCGGTCCGTCTCCAACCAGGCAGCCGATGCGCGCCACCGGCGCGCGCTGCTGCAAAACCGGCAGCAGGAAACCGCCATTTTAAACCTTGAGGACCTGGTTCGCGAGGATGTCGAATTATCCTATATCGAAGTACGACGCGCGCTTCAACAGGTGAGCGCCACGGAATCGACAAGGAAATTCCAGGAGGAAAAACTGCGTGCCGAAACCGCCAAGTTCCGGGTGGGCAAGTCGACGGCCCTTCTCGTGGCCCAGGCCCAGCGGGATCTGCTCGAAAGCCAGGTGTCGGAGGTGGAGGCGATTACCAGCTACCTCAATGCCCGGATCCGGTTTTACCTTGCGGAAGGGTCGCTTCTGCAACGGCGGGGAATCGATGCCGGTTCTTATTAAGGCGCAAGGGAGGCGATGAAGCATCCGCCGCCGCTGCCTCTTAAGAGCGGTTCCTCCGGATCTTTTGCAGTGTTGGCCAGGGTGTCGTTTTCGGGTTCCGGCCGATAGGAGGCAATGATTTCACGGATTTCCCGGACCGTTCGGGCATTGTCAGCATCCTCGGGGTGGCCCGTGGGATAACCGTTGTGATAGACGCCGGGGTTGGAAAAATACGGCAGGGTAATGCTGGTTATCCCGTTATCAAAATACTCCCCGCTGTTGTAGCTCATCACGGTATTATACCACTGTGGGACTCCCCGGTCATCCTCGCCTTCCCATCGCCAGCCGGCGGAATAGTCGAACAGCCACCCGGGACCGGGCTCCACGTTCTGCTCCTTGTGATGATGAAGCCCGAGGTTGTGACCGATTTCATGGACAAACGTGTAGTTATCAAGTGCCTGCCGCACCCTGACCAATGAAAAGGCATAGTCGGGCGATCCTTCCGGATCTCTGAGAAGATAGGAAATCCCGCCGACATCGGATACATCCGCAAGCAGTACCACGAGATCGGCGAAGTATTGGTCTCTCCAGTCATGGACCTCGTCCATGTACCCGTCCGTCAGATCCTGAAGGCGTTCCAGGTCGATCCTTGAATCATTAACGCGTTTTCCGGAAGAAAACTCACGCTTGACAAATTCAGTATAACCCACCTCTGCCGTATGCACCAGTTTCATACCGGTCAGGGTCTCGCTGTTGTCCAGAACAATCTGCGTCTCAGCCACGGACGTGTTGGCAATATTTTCGATGCCGCCGCCCATCCGATCCCCCCATCTTGCAGCGGCCGGAGTATAGACGACCATTACCCTTATGATGACCTCGTCGTCATCCAAAGACGTATCTGTTCCCAGGCTTTCATATGGGTTTTCGCCTTCCGTTTCAGATGCGGACATCATGGACCGGGCTTTCGGCCGGTTTTCCTGAAAAAACACCGGCGCATCGGTGTCCACTTCACCTGCCGCGATGCGATCCGGCAGCAGGGGACGGGCCGGCGGCAGCGCTTGCGGATTGGACGGGGCCATCTCCGCCAGGAAAAACCGGGAAAAATCCTTGCCGGAAACCATCCGGAATTCCCTGCTTTCCTCCGGTATTCGAATACGGATAAGCGCCATGCCACCGGCAACGGACAGGATAAAGCTTCCCATGGGATAGTCTTCCAGCCGTCCCCGGACGACCATGGAACCATCCGGGGCTGCGCGGGACCGAGTTACAACCACGTCCGGAAACAAATCGAACAGTTCCGGCATGAACCGGTCACCTTCCGAATAAGCGCAGGCCGCATCCGATGATTCGCAAAACCAGTAGGGAGCCGGTATTTCCCGGATCTGAACAACATTTTGAGGTATTGCTGCAAAAAGGTCCGGATCGGCCGGCATCCTGTCCGCACAAGCCGCTGCCGGAAAAAAGACCGAAATAAAAACAAGAGCATATGCGGCCTTCAGGGGGAAGCTGTTCCGTAAAAAAATCATGATTCCTTGTTGTTGGCGTTGGTTGTTCAAAATGATCGAACGGTTTTCGGATCAACCATCTTCCGGGGGAATCAGGGCCGGGCCTTCCTCCAGGATTTCTTTATTCGATGGATCGATTTCCAGAAGGTAATGGGAGCCGGTAGCGGGGTCGAAAAAAATGGTGTACTCCCGGTTTTCTTCCGGAATGCGCACATGAACGAGGCTTCGCCCGGCGCCGGAGGTGATCAGGATGTACCCGGATGGGTAATTATCCAACCTGCCACGCAGGGTGAGCATGCCTTTGGCATCCTTTCCGGTACGATCGATGACCGCCCGATAGGTTCTATCATCAAACAGGTTGACGATCAAAACATCCCCGGTGGCAAGCCCGCCTTCGGCCGTCACGACATCGGACAACCCGACCTGGGCCACCCGGGTCGCAGCAGCAAGCATCCCCTCCCCGGTCTCCATTTTCGCATCGATCCCGGGGGGAGCGCTGCGTTGCTCCCTGACAAGGGAGTACTGTGAGGCAGCGGCGCACGCTGCCAGCAAAAAGAATATAAAAAAGAAAAACGGGAAGACCGGAAGCAGATCACCGCGAAATGAAATAGTATCAGGTATCATTTTTTTCTTTACATTTAACCTGTTTTCTTGAAATATTATTGACGGCTTTATAAAAAGTCCAATATCTGTTTTACGCGCAATTCTTCAGAATTTCACGTACGACAAGTACGCTGTATTCTTCGTTGTTGCGCAAGCCTTGCCCCTGAACTTTTTACATAGTCTTCTGATCGCGGCTGTTTACGGGTGCATCATTGTTTTATATAAAAAAACGTTCCGCGTTTTTCCGCCTCAGGCCAACCCCCACGGACCGGCAAAATTATGCGCATAGCTGTAATATCCGATATTCACGGAAACGCAACGGCGCTTCGCGAAGTGCTGCGGGATATTGATGATTCGGCGGTGGATCATACCTACTGCCTTGGCGACAACATCGGGTACGGGCCGGAACCGGAAGACGTCATCCGCATCCTGCTGGAACGAAGCATCCCCTCGGTAACCGGCAATCATGAACTGGCGCTTAAGGATCCGGATTTTCTGGTATGGTTCAACCCGGCCGCAAGGCAGTCTTTGGAAAAAACCATGGCCGGGCTCTCGGATCGTTCACGGAACTGTCTCGCAAGCCTACCGGATTATATCAGCGCCTTCAACTGCCGCTTCGTTCACGGATTTCCCCCGGATTCGCCAACCAACTACCTGTTTGAAATGGCCCCGGCGGACATGGCCCGGATTATCTCGGAAATGACCGAACGGATCTGTTTTATCGGCCACACCCACGAACCGGCCCTCCTGGTGTATAAAGAAGGCGGAATCGAAAGGATACCCGTAGACGGCGAGCGGATTTTCCCGCTCGAACCTGATCTTTCCTATATCGTCAACGCCGGGAGCGTCGGCCAGCCAAGGGACGGTTCCTGTCCGGCCAAGTATGTTCTCTACGACAGTGAATCTGAAATCATCGAGATCCGCCACGTCGACTACGACGTTTCCGATACGGTCAGGAAGATCCACGCCGCAGGCCTTCCCGGCAGACACGCCAATCGCCTTTTGCGTTCCTGAACGGCGGGGATGCGGCCGGAAACCATCATTCCAGAACCAGCCTGTCGCCCGGCTGGATCACCGAATTTTCGTTGAGATTGTTCTTTTCGAGCAGTTCATCCAGCGAAATGCCGTTGTTCCGGGCGATGCTGAACAACGTATCTCCCTTCCGAACCTCGTGATACCGGCCATCACCGCCTCCCGTACCCCCTGAGGAATCCCGGCGCGGTTCCGGTGCCGCGGCGACCTGCGTTTGATCCACTTTGCGGGCCAATGACTTGTGAGCGTCTTCCAGGCCCCGGGCTTGCTCCCCGATTTTCCGGATATTTTCATCCAGCCGGTCGATGCGCGCGGCAAGCTGATTGAGCTTTCCGGTATCGCCGCCCGCTTCCATGCTCTCGACCTGATGAACCAGGGCCGGCAGACGGGTCAGTTCCATTTCCATCGCCTCGATCCGCTCTTCGAGGCGCTCGAAGCGGCCCTGCATACGCTCCATGACATCGTATTCAGGCAGTTGAACCTGCCTGTCGGCCGGCCGGTCCCCGTCGCGGGAGAAAACGACTACCAGCAGCAGGACCAACAGCAGGGCGCCGGCTCCTCCCAGGAGAATCGGTTTTTTGGGAGCGCTTTGCCACCAGCCGCCGGTATCGCTTAACAGGCTCGGCGGGCTTTCATCCTCGTACTCATAGTCCTGATTGGTTTCTTTTTCCATAATGACACCTGTTGATTGGGTTGATTGGGGGTGCTCGTTTAAAATCAATGGGTTTTGTTTCCCGACAAAACCGTCAAAGGCCTTCCAGAATTGCGCCCGCACGGGATCCCGTTCCCTGAGGATCTCATGTTTTGCATGCATAATATCAACAAAGCGGCAGTCCTGCAACCGGGTGCACAGCTTTTTCTGGGCTTTGCGGCTGACCACCCTTTCATCGGCGCTCGAGGCGATGAGAACGGGCGTCGTGATTCGCTCAACGTATCCCGGAGCGGCCAGGACATCGATGGAACGGAATGCCGCATCAAGCCATCCATAGGTCCCCCCGCCAACTGCAAGGTCCGGATTTTGGCTAAGCTTTACGGTGGTATCGAAAAAACGGTCCGGGTCACCGGTCAACCGGTTGTTTTCAAAGCTTTTCGCGCCCGGCACGTAGTCCCCGCCGCCCGCGGCATAGGACTCCCGGTATCCCAGCCATGCGGCAAAACGGGCCGCAATGCGTATGACCACCCGGGGAACCGGGTAAAGGCGGATGTCGACCATCGGGGAAATCAAAACGGCCCGGTCTATGGCCTGGTGGTGTACATGGAGATAGCGCAGGGTGATGTGCGCCCCCATGGAATGCGCAACGATCACCAGGGGACGGGATGCATCCCGACAAACGATACGTTCCATGAAATGCGCCAGATCCGAGACGTAATCGTCAAACGATTCCACGTGCCCCTTGTGCGGATTGCCGAGCAGCCGGTCGGACCCGCCCTGCCCGCGCCAGTCGGCCATGTATACGCAAAAACCCCGGCCGGTGAGATCACGAATCGTCTCCCGGTATTTTTCAATGAATTCGGAACGCCCGCAAAGCACCACGACGCTGCCGGCTGCATCCGCTTCCCCGGGCTTGCAGATGCAATAACGGATTGACAGGCCGTCGGCTGTTTTGAAATAATGAAATATGCTTTTCATTACATTTGCATTTTTATGAGTGGGAGTATCGCAAGAAATCGGTTTCGGGGTGGCTTGCAAAAATAAAGGGGATCTGATAATGCCGTTTTCGGACCGGATGCATCCAGGTTAAAAAAAATCAGCCTCCCGCCTGCATGCAAACATCATCATACAGTTGATGATCCATTAGAATATCATTATCTGGTGACGGAGAAAATGAAAAAATTCGCTCACACCTTTGTTGAACGATATGAAGCGTTTCTGGGATTCGGATGGGACCGGGAAACGGATGAGAACACGGTCATCTGCTATCTTCAGATGATATCGGACGATGAGGTGGCCTCACGCCTGACCAGCCGGATGACAGGCGATGAACTCGAAGAAGTCCATAACCTTATCAACCGCCTTCTGGTGAAGCATTTTACGGAAGAAGAGTACCACGGGCTTTTCCTGAAGGATGATACGCACAAGTAGCGAGAATACTCATGTTTACTGATAATCAGCTCGACCGGTACGCGGATGTCCTTTTATGGGGGCTGAAAACGGCCCGCAGGAAAAAAGTGAAAACCATCGACTCCGTGGTGATCCGATACGACCTCGGGGCCTTGAAACTTGCGGAAAAGTTGTTCGAGAAACTCCTTGTCTCCGGAAGGAATCCGGTTCAGCGCCTTTTGCCCACCGCGTTCATGGAAAAAACATTCTACGAGCATTCAAAAACCCGGCAATTGACCTTTATCCCCCCCGGCGACGAGGAGCTGTACCGCAATGTAAACGGCAGCATCGTGCTGCTGGCACCGGAATCGATCACCCATCTTTCCCATATCGATCCCGCGACCATCGCCAAATCCCTCAAGGCGAAAAAGTTTCTGCGCGACATTCTTGACAGGCGGGAAGAAGAAGGTGATTTTTCCTGGACGCTGGCCATGTACCCCACTGAAGCCCTTGCAAACCAGGCCGGGATGGACATCGCGGCATACACCGGGCAGGTAATCAACGCCTGCTTTCTCGACGACAAGGACCCCGTTGCCCAGTGGGAATCGATTTACAGGAAGGCCTCCGCTATTAAGAACCGCCTCAACCGCTTAGGGATCAAAACACTGCACGTCGAATCCGATAACGTGGACCTGGTCGTCCGGCAGGGGGAAAAGCGCCGCTGGATCGGAATATCGGGTCACAATATACCGAGTTTCGAGTTGTTCATGTCGCCCGACTGGCGGGGCACAAACGGCGTGTTTTACGCGGATCAGCCGTCATACCGGAGCGGAAACCGGATCGAAAACATCCGTGTTGAATTTGAAAAAGGTAAAGTCATCAAGGCGTCGGCGGAAAACGGCGGCGAGTTTCTGGATAAACAGCTTGAAATGGACCCGGGGGCAAAGCGGGTGGGGGAATTTTCCCTTACGGATCGTTGCTTTTCCAACATCGACCGTTTCATGGCCAATACGCTGTTTGACGAGAACTACGGCGGAACGCACGGCAACTGCCACATTGCCCTGGGATCGTCATATTTCGACACGTATGCCGGAAACCCCGAAGATTTGACCCGGGAGATGAAAAAAAAGCTCGGCTTCAATGATTCCGCGCTCCACTGGGATATCGTGAATACCGAGCAAAAACGGGTTACGGCGGAGCTTACGGGCGGCGGAAAGGCCATCATCTACGAAAACGGCGAATTTATCTGCTGAACCACGGACGACTTTTACGACTCTATTTTACAATGGAAAGCATATACATGATTGACAAGCCACTGCGTCTTGAAAACCCGGTCCAGGAGTATGCATGGGGATCCAAAAGCGCCATCCAGTCGCTTCTGGGCCGGCAGACCGACGGCCGCACGCCCTGGGCGGAACTGTGGATGGGGGCCCATCCCAAGGCGCCTTCCAGGGTGGTCACCAACAGGAATACCATACCCCTGGACGCCCTGATCACGCGCCACCCTGTGGGTATACTGGGAAACACCGTGGCCGGAGCATTCGGCGGCACCCTGCCCTTCCTGTTCAAGGTGCTGGCGGCCGACCAGCCGCTTTCCATCCAGGCGCATCCGGACAGGCACCTTGCGGAAGCAGGTTATGAACGGGAAAACCGGCTCCGGATACCCATCGACGCGCCCCATCGAAATTACCGGGACCGCTGGCCCAAACCGGAAATCATCTGCGCCGTGAAGCCGTTTTACGCCTTAAACGGCTTCCGGAGGGCCGCGGAAATAAGAGAACTGTTCAGGACATTCTGCCCGGGCGGGCTTTCGGGCGCGATCGATATTCTGTCCAATGGCATACTAACCAGGGAGGATGAACAATCCGCCATCCGGTCCATGTTCGAATGGATGTTGCAGATGCCGGCGGAGAAAAAATCCGAAGCGATCTTAGAGACAACCGAAAACGCATCCGGCATGGAAAGCGATGAGGCATGCTGGATCATGCGGCTTTTTGAGCACTATCCGGAAGATATCGGCGTGGCGTCCCCGCTTTTTCTGAATCTCATCCGCCTCGAACCCTTTACGGCAATGTTTCTGCCCCCCGGCAGCCTGCACGCATACCTCGAGGGCGTGGGCATTGAGCTGATGGCCAATTCCGACAATGTGCTGCGGGGCGGGCTTACCTCAAAACATATGGATGTTTCGGAACTGCTGCGGGTCGTGAACTTTACCCCCGCGCCGCCTGAAATCCTGCGTCCCGTTGCCGGAAGCGCCTGCGAACAGGTTTTTCAAACAAATGCCGACGAATTCGAACTCTGCGTGATCCGGGCGAAAGAAGGCCATCCTTGCAGACTGACCGCGGCGGAAGGCCCGGAAATCCTTTTGTGCATGGATGGATCCGCCCGGATTTTCTGCGGCCCTGAAGACTCTTCCTACGGCATGGAACAAGGACAATCCCTGTTTATCCCGGCCGGCACAGGACCGTGCACCATCAAGGGGCGCGCAATATTTTTCCGGGCATCCGTACCCCGGGCGACAAGGCGGTGACACCCAATGAGCCTTCTGGTTAACGAGCTGTTTTTCTCCATACAGGGGGAATCGACATATGCAGGCCGGCCGTGCGCGTTTGTCCGGCTTGCCGGCTGCAACCTCCGGTGCAGCTACTGCGATACCGGCTATGCCCAAAACACCTCCCCGGACAGTGGCAGAACCATGAGCATCGACGAGATTATCCGGGAGATAAACAGGGCCGGATATCCCATCGTTGAAATCACCGGCGGCGAGCCGCTGTTCCAGGAAGAAACCCCCGCCCTGGCCAGGCGTCTTCTTGCCCAGGGTTTCGCCGTGTTGGCGGAAACCAACGGCAGCTTCGACATCCGGATGATAGATAACCGGTGCATCCGTATCGTGGATATGAAGTGCCCGGAAAGCGGCATGGCCCACCGCATGGACAGGGAAAACATCCGGCGTATGGAAGAATCCGACGAGTTGAAATTCGTTCTTTGCAACCGGGCGGACTACGACTACGCAAAAGCGATCGTGCTGTCGGAAGCAGGCCTCATCGACGGCGGGCGCATCCTGTTTTCCCCTGCGGCCGGCCGGCTTGACCCGGCGACGCTTTCTTCATGGATCATAGCGGACCGCCTGGACGTTCGCATGCAGCTCCAGCTGCACAAAATCCTGTGGCCCGATGCAAAACGGGGGGTGTAAAGAGTACAATGCAAACGGCAAACCACATGACGAATACAGCAGCCGGCGGCACAACCCGGAAGGCTGTCGTGCTGCTGAGCGGCGGACTGGACTCCGCCACCACCCTGGCCGTTGCCCGGGCCGAAGGATACGAATGCTTTTCCCTGTCTTTCGACTACGGTCAACGCCATCGCTACGAACTCGAAGCCGCCGGGCGCATTGCCCGAAAGGCCGGGATCGTACACCGCGAAATGGCGATCGATCTGCGTGCGCTTGGCGGCTCGGCCCTGACCGCCGACATCGATGTGCCCAAAAATCATCACCACAATCATCACCACGATGAAATACCGGCTACCTACGTGCCCGCCCGCAACACCGTTTTTCTGGCTTGCGCCCTGGGATGGGCCGAAGTCCTGGAGGCCGGAGACATTTTCATCGGGGTCAACGCCGTGGACTACAGCGGATATCCGGACTGCCGCCCGGAATTCATCCAGGCCTTCGAGACCATGGCCAACCTAGCCCTCCGGGCCGCCGTTGAACAAACCATGCGCTTTCGGATCCAAACGCCGCTGATCCACCTGAGCAAAAAGGAGATCATCGGCAAAGGAATATCGCTGGGTGTCGACTACGCAGAAACCCATAGCTGCTACGACCCTGCCCCCGGCGGGCTTGCCTGCGGGCAGTGCGACAGCTGCCGACTCCGGAAAAAAGGGTTTTCAGAGGCCGGCATCGCGGACCCCACCCCCTACGCCTGTGAATCGTCATGAAAATCGTTTTCCTGCACATGCATCTCAAGCCCGGCGGGGTAAGCACCGTGATCTCCCAGCAGGTGGCCGCCCTGGACGGGCTTTGCGAGGTGCTTGTGGCCAGCGGCGACGAACCGCCCCCGGATTTATCGGCGCCCCACATCCGGATACCCGGCCTTGGCTACGATCACACGGAGTCCCCCGAAAACGACCCGAAACCGGTCGAAATCGCCAATGCCCTGCAATCGGCCATACAAAAGCGGTGGTCCGGCGGGTGCGATATCATTCACGTCCACAACCCGCTATTGGCAAAAAACAGCCGCCTTCTTTCCGTTCTGGAAATCATGCAGGCGCGCGGTTTTGTATTGTTTCTGCAAATCCATGATTTTCCGGAAGACGGCCGGCCGGGCTCTTACTACCGGAACCGGGACTATCTTCCGGACTGCCACTACGGAACGATCAACGCCCGGGACGCCCGCATTCTGGTCCAATCAGGGCTTCGCCCGGAAGGGGTCCATGAACTGTTCAACATGGTTCATACCATCGGCACCGGGGGGCTTGAAGGCAGCGCCATCCCCACCGCGCTCTACCCGGTGCGCGGCATCCGACGGAAAAATCTCGGGGAGGCCATGTTGCTTAGTCTCTGGTTTGCGGCAAACACGCCGCTTGCCATTACCCTCCCCCCCAACAGCGCGGCCGACCGGATCGTATATGACTGCTGGAGACGCTTTGCCCAGGATAAACGCCTGAACGTCCTGTTTGAAGCTTCAGGCATGCATGACTTCGAAGCGCTGGTGGCAGATGCCCGCTTCCTGCTCACAACCAGCATCAACGAGGGATTCGGTTTTGCCTTCCTCGAACCCTGGGGATCGGGCAAGGCGCTCATGGGCCGCAGGCTGCCGGATATCTGCCAGGACTTCGAGGCCAGGGGGATCCAGCTGAATCACCTGTATGATCAACTCCACGTGCCGATTGACTGGATCGACCTGCCCGCTTTCGAAGACGTCTGGAAGCATTGTATCCGCATGACATACCACCGCTACGGCTCCCGGATCGAAGAAGAGACAATCCGGACCGGATTCATGCGCCTTACCCAAGATGCGGTGATCGACTTTTCACTGCTTTCCGAATCCTTTCAGCGCGTGGTAATCGACCGGATCATAGCCGACCCGTATAAAAAGGATTCATTCGAACGAATCAACCCGCTGCTCACCCGCTTTGCGAATTTACCGGATTTCCGCCGGGTGATCGGATCGAACCGGGAGGCGGTTTTGCAGCAGTACGATATGGCAACCTATCGCCAACGACTGATGGAAGTATATTCCAACGTGCTGTCGAAAAAGGTGGTCCACGCCATCGACAAAAACAAGCTGCTCAACCGCTTTTTGCAGCCCGATCGTTTCAGCCTGATCAAATGGTGCGACATCGACCCATGCTGAACCACTTCTCGGACTTATTTCAACGCCACACCCATCCCCTGGTTCCGATCCCCACCGGCCTGAAACCGGAAGGCGCCCCCGAATACCCGGTAAAAGCCGTTTTGTTCGACGTGTATGGAACACTTTTCATCAGTGCATCCGGCGACCTGGGCGGAATCCGCGATGCCGGGCCGTTTGACATAAACGACGATGAGCACGACACCTCGGCCGCCCTGTTGTCGCTGACAAAATCCCACGGCGTTTCCTCTTCTCGGGAAAAGCTGATCAAGGCGTTTGTAAAGGCCGTTAAAGCGGATCACGACCGGGACAAAAAGCAAGGGATCGATTTTCCGGAAGTCCGCATCGACGAAATATGGGCGAAAATCCTGGATACCTCCGACATGACGACTGCCCGGCGCTTCGCCCTCGAGTTCGAGCTGATCATCAACCCGGTCTATCCCATGCCCGGCATGGAAGAAGCGCTTGGACAAATCGGTAATGCAGGGATCCGCATGGGGATCATCTCCAACGCCCAATTCTATACCCCGCTGATGTTCGACTATTTCTGCGGTAAGCGGCCTGAAAAAATGGGATTCGACCCGGATCTGTGCATCTATTCCTACCGCTGCGGGCACGCCAAGCCGTCGCCTGTGCTTTTCAAAACCGCCGCGGACAGGCTGCTGCAATACGGTATCAACCGGAAAAACGTGCTGTTTGTGGGAAACGATATGCGAAACGACATGGCGCCGGCCAAGACGTGCGGGTTTCAGACAGCCCTGTTTGCCGGAGACAGGCGGTCACTGCGCCTTCGCAGGGATGATCCTCAGTTAAACGATATTGATCCTGAGATTGTCGTCACGGAACTGCCGCAAATTCCTGCCAAGATCGGCCCCGGAAGTATGTAAGCCGGAGGAATATATAACGCTTTTTCAAACAGCCGTCATCTTTGCCTGTTTGACAAGTTGCTATATGATCCGGTATAATTATAAGTTCAATCGCAGTTGCCAGGCGGGCGGAACCACTCCAGGCCCCGTACGGCGGCCACTTCAGGCGTCTGTAACCCGCAGCCGATATATACCGTTAAAATAATCTGCAATCGCAGCAAGGAGAATGAAAATGCCGATATATGAGTTTCGATGCGCACAGTGCGGAAATGTCCAGGAAATCATCGTTTCGAGCAGCAAAGCGTCACAGGATATTGAAATGAAATGCGATGCCTGTGAAGGAGAAGTCCTCGAACGGCTGATGAGCTCGGTAAGCTACTCCATGGGCGCTTCGAAAAGCGGGCCCCAGCCGAGTGTTTCCACAAAGTCCTGCGGGGAAAACACCTGCGGAACCTTAAACATTCCAGGCCCCACCCGCTGAAGTACGCACCCATGGGGGGTAAAGAAAACCGCTTCGCTTCGTGGCTGAACGAAAACCGTCTTTTTCGCCAGGTTTTGCGTCAGGCTCAAACGTGATGCACTCGTAAAAAGTCGCGATCTGACGGCTTTGTAAAAAATCAGGAAAACCTTTCGACGGAAACGCGCGCACCATCGGGAAACATTTCTAAACGGGCGTAGCGGCCCCGGCCCAGTTGGCCGGGGTTGACAATGGACGTGTTCCCGATGCGGTCGATCCCCACCGCCTCATGGATATGTCCGGTAAGGCAGGCGGCGGGCTGATATCTTTCGATAAACGCATACAGGGCAGCGCTTCCGACGTGACCCCCATTGTTTAACCGGTCGCAGGCCGTATTTGCGGGCGGCTGATGGGACACCACAACAAGGGGCTTTCCCCGGGTAATCTGTTGTTCCGCGTTTTCCAAAACCCGCCGGACATCGTCTTCCGTGTGTTCATTGGGCGTGTTGAAAGGGGTGATCAGCGACCCCCCAAGCCCCAAAAAGGCGACGCCGCCTATCGTTTCAACCCGTCCGTGAAGATTGATTTTCTTTTCGTCAAGCCGGGCATCCACCCCCGGATAATCACAATTTCCGGATACGGCCAGCACCCGGCCGGCATAGCACGCCACGGCATCGATCACCCGATCGGCTTCCGGTTTTCCTCCGAAATGGGTAATATCGCCAATCAGGCATACCACATCCGCCTCTGCCAGAAATTTTCCCATTTTCCATACCGGATCCAAAACCCCGTGAATATCCGACAAGCCAAAAACAATCATTTATAACCATCCCTGTGTTGCGCAATCGGTTTGCCCATTCCGCCGCCCAAAAACCATCGGCATCACAAGCACGGTTTCAGGGGGGATTTCAAAAATCTTCTTTCTGTGCAAAAAAGAATATAGTATATTCAACTCCGGCCTGCAAGGCAGGAAGTCGGGAGGCCGGAAAACCGGTTTCCCGGATGAGTGATCATTCATAGGCGCCGAGTCGAAGAGGCAATAATGGAAAATAATAATACCACGCAACTCTCCGGGGAAAAGGGGCGTATCCTCGTGGAGCTTGCCCGGCAGACCATTGCCCGCCGCCTGGGCCTTTGCCGGGACATTTCCCCTGAACTGGCGGAGAAGCTCAAAAACGAAGCATTCGATGCCAAACGGGGAACGTTTGTTACCCTTACTATCGATAACCAGCTTCGCGGATGCATCGGCAACCTCACGCCCGATGCGTCCATACGGGACGGGGTCCGGGATAATGCCATCAACGCCGCATTCAACGATCCGCGGTTTGAGCCCCTGACACCCGAGGAACTGGAATCGGTGCAGGTGGAAATCAGCCTGCTGACTAAACCGGAGCAACTGGAATACCAGGGCCCGGATGATCTGCTGGCCAAACTCACTGCCGGCGTTGACGGCGTGATCATCCGGAAAGGGCCTCACAATGCAACCTTCCTGCCGCAGGTCTGGGAGCAGCTGCCGGACAAGGAGGCGTTTCTGGGCAACCTGAGCCTGAAGGCGGGCCTTCCGGCCGATGAATGGAAAAAGGGGGAGCTGACGGTGTATACCTATCAAGTCCAATATTTCCAATGAGGACTTGTTTCAAGGCCGTCAGATCGAGGACTTATTAACCTTCTCAGGATATTCTTATCATGCGCGTTTCCGTTTTCCGCCGGGTGCTGATGCTTGCCGTCACGGCTGTGGTTTTCCTGACCCCGATTTTCCTGTCCGGATGCGGGCCGTCGAAAGAAACCCGGGTCATCGAGGTGACGGCTTACTGCGGATGCGGAAGCTGCTGCGGCTGGCACAGGGGAACCAACAAGTGCCTGCGGCTCGATGTGTGGAATAAAACCATCTCCACGGGACCGCAAAAAGGGCAGCCTTATTCCGGGCTCACGGCTTCCGGGACAAAACCCCGCCAGCCCCGTCCCGGGCTTTTTTCGACCGACAGCCTGCTTCAGCCTTGGATGATCCCGGTACGCATCGTTTTTTTCCCCTGGCTGCTCATGCCCCAAGACGGTACCATCGCGGCCGATACCCGTCACTATCCGTTCGGTACGCGCATGTATATCCCCGGATACGGCTACGGCGTGGTGGAGGACCGCGGCAGCGCCATCCAGGGACCCGGCATCATCGATATCTATTTTCGCTCCCACGCACGGGCCCTTCAATGGGGACGCCAACAGGTAGCGATTACGATTTACAGGGACTGAACCGGGCTGAGGTAATAGGTTTCAGACCCGCTTTCCCGGATTTCCAGCCGGCCATCGGCCGCAAGCCTTGCCGCAAGTGCCTGAGCCGCGCTTTCTTCCACGCCGAGCCCCGCCGCGATATCGGCCGCGGTGCAGGGCCTGCGCCGGAGCATACCGATCAGGTCGCTTTCCGACAGCGTTTTTTCCGCCTGACGAGAGCTTCCCTTTTCATCCCGGAATTCCGCGATCACTTCCGCGTTATCTCCGATTCTACGTGCCGCCGCCTCGAGCGCCTCCCGCTCAAGCGGGCGGACAAAGCCTTCCGCAGGCGGACGCACCGCTGTGTTTAGATGAATTTTATCACAGCCGATTCTTTCGGCAAGGGATTTGAGCTTTTCCAGGTGCCTCTCCGACGTATTGAGGGGATCGACTAAAAAAACCTCGAGCAGGACCGATCCGCCGAACCCCCCCGAAAACGATACCAACCCCTCAACGGTCCGCTGGAAGGAGATATCCGGGTGAGGACGGTTGATTCGCCGAAACGTATGTTCGTCCGCCGCGTCAAGCGATGGCAGGACGACATTCGCATTCATCAGGGCTGTTTGGACGACCGGATCCCATAACAGGGTGCTGTTGGTCAGCACCGCAACGGGAATATCCGTCATCCTGCGGATGCCGGATATTATTTTTCCGATCTCCGTGTTAAGCGTCGGCTCACCGGAACCGCCTATGGTGATGTGATCGGCCCGCAGGCCGTCTTCCAGGCGGCTTGCAAGCTCTGTGAAAATGGCATCGGCACACCCGAAATCCCTTCTTTCCACGGTGGTTTTTTCCGTTCGCCCGATCTGGCAGTATATGCAGTCCAGCGTGCACACTTTGTAGGGTACCGCATCGATTCCCAATGACAGTCCCAACCGGCGGGAGGTGACCGGCCCGTAAAGCAGTTTTTTTTTCATGGGTTATTATCCTCCTCATAGCCGATGGAATCCGCAAAGGCCTCCACCTTGGAAGAAAGCAGGTCCCACTCGGTTTTGAGTCCCTGGGTCAGGCCCTCCCAGAGACGCAACAAACGATGGTATTCCGAATCCCCCCTGAGCTTTCGTTTCAGCGCTTCGGTATAGAGATCGGCCATTTTCCGTGCCATTTTTTTCCTGTCGAACTGCCGTGCCGTTTCCACGGCCCCTTCGGCCCATTGTGTCATGGTTTCCGGATTCCTGAAAAACGCGTCCACTGCATCGGCAAAATCCCCCGCAGGCGCATCCGCCGGAAGCAGGTGGCCGTTTTTCCCGCTTTGAACCACCTCGCGCACGCCGGATGCATCCAGGGCGATCACGGGTTTTCCGGCTGCCATGGCCTCGGCCACCACCAGCCCCTGGGTTTCCGAGTGGGATGAAAAAACAAAGAGATCCATGGCACAGTAGCTGTCAATCAGGTCCTGTCCCGTCTGCTTGCCTGCGGCAACCAGTCGTTTTTCCATATTATCGGCTGCAAAGGAATCCCGGATTGCATGAAAATCCGGGCCGTCACCCACCAGCAGAAACTTGGCCTTCCGGTCCTGGGCAAGATAAATTTTTACCGCACGCACAAGGTAAGCCAGGTTTTTCTCCGGCGCGAGCCTTCCCGTGTGACCGATTAGACGGACCGTTTCATCGATGCCCGTTTTCTTCCTGAAGGCGTCTCCGTTTGCGGTTTGAAATGCGTCAAAATCGACTCCCGTGGGAATCTCGGCCACCGGTGTCGTGACCCCCCTTTTTCGTATCAGATCCCCAATGCTTGCACTGGGAGCCACCACACAGGTGCAGCAGTTTGCATAAGCGGTGGAAAGCCGGGTGACGAATTTCCGCATGGTTTTGGATGAGGAAACGTAGTGCGTATATTCTTCATAGAGCGTATGATGCGTAAACACAATGGGCAGGCACCGCCTGCCCGCCGCCCGCATGGCCGCATCACCCAGGAGGTAGGGATGATGGCTGTGAATGATGTCCGGCTGAAACTCATCGAGCTTCCGGTGAACCAGTAAGGGAGACGGAATGCTTGCCGAAAAATCGCTTCCATTGAAATTCTGAATCGCCGGTACCCGCAGAACGAAATCTTCGCTCTCGTCTTCCGGGATTCCCTGGAACACGGGAGCGATCACGAGCACCCGGTGGCCCAGAGCGCGCAGGTCTTCTGCAAAACAGGACACCGAACGGGCCACGCCTCCCACGTGGGGGATAAATGTGTTGGTGAACATGCAGATTTTCATTGCCGCCGCACCTCTGCAAAAAGGCCTTCCCCGTCCGCGGCCTCCCGGATTTCAGGCGCGAAGCCTGGCAGCCGGATTTCAATTCCGGGAGACCCGCCCCGCCAGTTTGCTTCCAGATACACCCTTGCTTTGTCTCCACCCTTTTCGATCCGCACGGAAACCGGCCCCCAGGAGGTGGCCGTGGGACCGAACATCAAGGATTTGCCGCTGTCTACCCATTCGGGGAAAACGCCCTGGCCGATGATGAGGCGTCCGGTTTCCTCCCGCACGAACAGGCTCCGCATCATCATCAGGTACTCGGCGGCGGCCCATCCGTGCTGGCCGTCGCCCATACACCCGCCCCCGGTCCTTGGATGGATGGCCTCCGGCCAATGGCCCGTAGGCGAAGCCAGGTCCGCCACCCGGCCGATAAGCCGGCGGTACCGCCCGTCCCCGTGGCGCAGCATGCTCTGTGCAATATCCAGCGTTAGATAGGCGTTGACGCCCGAGTGAATCATGTCCTGGAAAAACGCCCCCTCGAAAAAGCAGTTGTCCACCAGGTAATTCATGGTATTGATGATCCGCATGTCACCCGGATCCACGAGCTGAAGGGGATAATCCGCAACGAGGGATCCTATCGCGCCCGCATCCATCCGGCGGTAGGGAGATGCGGGAATGCATCCCTCCCTTCTGGACGAAGGAATCGAATCGATGGTCGAAAATATGGTTTGTTCAAAGTCGTCCGCAAACCGGTCGAATCGGTCGGCAATGGCAGGTGAAGAAAATCTGCGGTGGATCCGCGCCGCAGCCCGAAGACCCGCAAGCCCCCAGAAATCGTCCCAGTAGTAATAATCATTGGGTCCCAGGTGTTCGGCGGAAAACCCGGCCGGAAGCAGTCCCTCATGGGGTCGACCGGTTTTGCGGCGGATCCGTTTTTTTTCGATCCACATGCCGCCCTTGTATACGGCATCGAGCCATTTACGGGAGGGTGTTTTTCCGGATACCGCCAGGTATCGTTCCATGATCCAAAGAACCTGGCCGTTGGAATCCCATTCCCCTTCCTGGCTCTGAAAGTAGCCGCTCCACTTCTGGCGCTCCGGAAAGGTGTCCAGGCGCTCAAACGCCCTGTCCAGGAGGTTGACCCCCAGAAGACAGTGGATCATCAGGCAGGCATCCCGGAACCAGAACCGAAAATACGTATACGGCCCGGGAACCACTTCTGCGGCGGAAAGAAGCAGAAGGGTCTGCAGGGCCGTATCATAGAGACGGCTCATCCGTTCATCCGGTATAACCAGGCGTGCGGCATGCTCCAGGTTTTTCTCCCAGCCGTTCGGATCGGGCCGCGCGCTCCGGTCAGGGATAGCGGCGGAAATATCCGTCAGCACACGGATCCGTTTTCCTTCTTTTCCGATCCTGAAAAACGCGGCAGACGTGGCCAGGCCGACCCCGCAATAGCCCCTGGTTTCGCTTTCATACTGCTCCCACTTGTGAATGACGTCTCCTTCGTTGTAAACGGAAAAAAGAACCTTCTCCGGCACTTCGTCCGGATACACCCTGGTTTTCCGATTTACCAGCCAGTAAGGGACAGGGCCTTTCTCAAACGAGATGTTTTCTATAAACTGGATGCCTTCCGGATTGTAAGGCCGAAGGCCGATCACAAGCCAACCCGCTTTCGGGGCGGAAGCGGAAACATCCAGGGAGGCATAAAGGGTGCGGCCCTCATGCTCCATGCCCGCCACGCTCCGGAGCTCAAATCCGTCTTCTTCGTGGAGGGTTTCGACCCGGAGCCCCGAATTACAGCGGATAACCTGCTCGGCCCCGTTTCTGCGGGAGGGTATAAAAAAGGTCCCGTCTTCGCAGATAATCCAGTAGTCCAGGGACCACCCGTCATAAAGGGGTGTGAACAACCCCTGGGGATCGACGATGGGATACACCGGCGTATCGGGATACCCGACAGCGGTCCAGTTCCTGTGGGTCAGGTTCACATGGGAAAAGGAAAAGGCTCGGGGAATAAAAGACGGATCGTTCGGATTGAACTGCCTCTCCACCCAGAAAGGCCATACCCAGTCCAGATTATACTGGATGGCCCGGGAGTTGATCAACCCCCGGGCATGAAAAATAATGCCCGCGCGCAGAAGCTCGATAGGCTCCTGGATCTCCGAGGGCTGGGCAAAGCGGCGTACCCGCGCGGCGACGCGGAACGGGTCGATAATGCCATAGCGCTTTGCGGTTCGCTTGATCAGAAACTTCCATGGGAGAAATCGTGTTATCATATCCGCAATTATAATCCTGGCAGATTGTTTTTCAAAGGACTTTATCCTTCTTTTCCGATATGATACAATTTACGGCATGCGGAACGGGCTATGGGCTAATATGGGCCAAAAGCGCTGCTGGTTGGCTTATTCGCTGCTTTACTGCAAAACAGGGGGCGGGCCGCCATTGTCCGGGCTATCACCGCACTATCATTATGACGGCTTCATAAATACCAATATCCGCGGCTGCGCGCGATCCCGGCGAATTTCACATACCCGTTGATAAGGCGCCCGCGGGGGACTTGTTTGTTATGATGCGCGTGAACGCCCCCCCAATCCGCAACACCGAACCTTATACAAAGCCGTCGGATCGAGATTTTTTTACGAGTGCATCATTATTTCATCAGGCAACGTTTCAAGACAACCAATCAGGAGCAACCATGACCGACAAACCCGAGGACTTCGTCGAAAACCCCGACAATCCCGAATCATCCACCGCACCATCCCCCGGAACATCACCGGAGCCGTCGCCGGAAACGTCCCATGAACCTTACGAGGAGCCCCCCGGCGATCCCCAACAGCCGGATACAACCGATGAGGAGGATTTTGCAACCCTTCTGGAAAATTCCATGACCGGCGTGAAAGACGATCTCCGGGTAGGCGAGGAGATCAGCGGCGAAATCATCTCGATCGGCGACCAGGGCGTTTTCATCAACACCGGCACCAAAGTGGACGGCGTCGTGGACAAAACCGAGCTGCTAAACGAAAACAACGAGATGGAATACAAAGCGGGGGATGTCCTCAAGCTGTACGTGATTTCAACAGATGACGGGGAAATCCGTCTCTCCCGCGCAATGTCCGGCCCTGGGAGCGAAAGCCGCCTCTATGATGCACAGAAGAATGCCGTTCCGGTGGAGGGCCGGGTCAGCGAAACCTGCAAGGGAGGCTTCCGGGTTGCCATCATGGGAAAAACCGCTTTCTGTCCGGTCAGTCAGATGGATGTAAACTATATTGAAAATCCCGAAGAATATGTCGGCAAAGACTACGAATTTCTGATTTCCCGCATCGAATCGCGGGGAAAGAACATCGTGGTATCACGGAGGGACCTGTTAAACCGGTATATCGAGGAGGAGCGGGAGAAGTTTCTCCGGACGGCTCAGCCGGGCGATATCATGGAGGCCAGGATTACTCGGATCATGGGCTATGGGGCATTTGCGGAAGTGGCTCCGGGCGTGGAAGGCATGATACACATATCCGAATTGGGATGGAGCCGCGTGGAGCGGCCCGAGGAAGTCGTGTCGGCCAACGATACGGTACAGGTCGCCGTGCTGGGAATCGAACACACCGGAGACAAAAACCGGCCGGTGAAGATTTCCCTGTCCATGAAGTCCGCCATGGCTGACCCGTGGACGACCATTTTCGAACGGTACGCGGAAGGCGACAAGCTTCGGGGCACGGTTACGCGGCTCGCCGACTTCGGCGCTTTCGTGGAACTTGAACCCGGCATCGAAGGGCTTGTCCATATCAGCGAGATGAGCCACCGTCGCATTGCCAAAGCCGGGGACGTGATCGCTTCCGGAGATGTCGTTGCCGTGACCGTCAAAAAGATCGATCCCGCCGCCCGCCGGATTTCGCTTGGCATGAAAGACGCCGAAGGGGATCCGTGGGTTGATATCGAAAAGAACTATCCAATCGGCCGGCATATTGCCGGACGCATTGAAAAAAAGGAGAAATTCGGCTTTTTCATCGAACTGGAACCCGGAATCACCGGATTGCTGCCAGCCTCCAAAATCCGGGATGCCGCGGAAAAAGGCGGCAAGGATGTTGATCAGCTGAAGCCCGGTGACATGATCCGTGTGGTTGTGGACACCATAGATACGGCCGGCCGGAAAATATCACTGGGACTGGGGGGCAGCCCGGATGAAGACGACTGGAAGGCATATGAAAAAGAAGCCCGCCAGCCGGAAGCAAAACAGCAGCCACAATCCGGCGGCGGACTTGGTGATCTGGCCGAAAAACTCAAAGCGGCAATGCAGGACCGCCGGCAGGATGAATGATGCCTTCCGGCCGGCATCCGTATCGGCACCGGAGCCGAAAGCAGCAGTTAAACCCGTCCGGTGCCGATTCCGAAACAAATCCCCCGGGAGAAACAAATTCCAAGGGACAATGACATTTATGATGCGCTTTCTAAGTCAGCACGTCCTATAAGTTACGGGATCAGCAACAGGATGTGCTGATGAAGGAAGCGCATCACTTGCAAAGCCAACCCCGATCCACAACACCTTACGCGTCTACCTTTCTTCACCGGCTTACCTGGCAAAAATCCCCGAAATGATAAGAAAGAAAGCGCCGACAATAACACTCAGCAGGTAAGCGGGCATGGTGATGACGTATTCAATCCCGTCTGCGATACTGTCATACCGTATGCCGGCGGCCCAGGCAAAGACATCGATTCCAAAAATATCCGTAAGGGAATAATTCCGGTATACCTCTCCTTCCGCCATTATCGACTCGATTGCCTGATACCCCAGCAGACAGAGCCCGCCGGCCACGAAAAGGAGTCCAAGCCATTTGATTTTGTTCATAGCATCACCGTCGTTTTTCAGATTGATCAACCGCCCCGCGGATATCACCGGGTCGTTTCCCGCAGCGTCTAACGGCCTATACCACGAATCAAGATGAAAAGCAACTTAGACGGCTTCGTAAAAGGTCCAATATCTGCGTTACGCACGACTCCTCAGAATTTCACGTACGCTAAGTACGGTGTATTCTTCTAAATCGCGCACGCCTTGATATAGGACCCTTTACAAGGCCGTGGGATCGAGACTTTTGCGATTGCATCAACGGGATATTTTTTTGTCAGGAAAAGGATGCCTTGACGAATTCCCGGTTCATGCGCGCGATTTCCCGGATGGAAATCGCTTTGGGACACTTTATTTCGCATTCGGTTTCATTGGTGCAGTTGCCGAAACCCAGGCGATCCATGGTCCGGACCATCTGCAGCACCCTTGTTTTGGCTTCGGGCCGGCCCTGGGGCAGAAGGCCCAGGTGGGAGACCTTCGCCCCCGCGAACAGCATAGCCGATGCGTTGGGACATGCCGCCACGCAGGCGCCGCAGCCGATGCATGCCGCCGCATTGAATGCTTTATCCGCCGCGTCCTTGCCCACGAGGATATTGTTGGCGTCCTGGGCGCCCCCGGTTTTCGCGGAAATATAACCGCCCGCGGCGATGATCTCGTCAAAGGCGCTCCGGTCCACCACCAGGTCCTTGATCACCGGGAAAGCCCTGGCGCGCCACGGTTCTATTATCACGGTGTCGCCGTTTTTGAAATGGCGCATATGAAGCTGGCACAGTGTGGTTTCCTTCAGCGGACCGTGGGGTTCCCCGTCGACCACCGCGCCGCACATGCCGCATATCCCCTCGCGGCAGTCATGGTCGAACGCAATGGGCTCCTTTCCATCCAGCACCAGCTGCTCGTTTATCACGTCGAGCATCTCCAGAAAGGACATGTCGGTGGAAATATTTCGGGCTGTGTGGGTTTCGAATTCCCCTTTCGGCTGCAAACGCTTCTGTCGCCAGACCTTGAGTGTCAGGTTAATGGTTTTGGCGGTCATTTATAACTCCTCTGGGTCAGTTCAACGTTTTCGAATTCCAGTGCCTCACGGTG
>SLJY01000220.1 GCA_007134875.1 Desulfobacterales bacterium | reverse complement strand
TGATCAGATCTACGATGAGGAACTGTGGCGCGCCCGTGAAATGAGCCGCTCCCGGCTGGTACGGCACTGCCGGTCGCTCATGGTCAAGCAGTACGGAAGGAGAAGTGCCCCCAAAGCAGTTATGGAGCAGGCGGAAAACGTTCTCGATCCGGAGGTGCTGACCATCGGCTTCGCGCGGCGCTTTGCAACCTACAAGCGCGCTTACCTGCTGTTCATGGACAGGGAGCGTCTCGAGGCCATGCTTACATCGTCAAAGCACCCCATCCAGATCGTCATGGCGGGCAAGGCCCATCCAAAGGACCAGGAGGGAAAGGGATTGATCAAACAGGTGGTCCAGTTTGCCAAGCATGCAAACGTACGCCACCGGATTATTTTCCTTGAGGATTATGACATCAATATCGGGCGACACCTCGTCCAGGGGGTGGACGTGTGGCTCAATACCCCCAGGCGTCCCTACGAAGCTTGCGGCACCTCCGGGATCAAGGCTGCGGTGAACGGTGTGCTCAACCTGAGCATTCTCGACGGCTGGTGGGTGGAAGGCTACCGGGAGGATCGCGGCTGGCGTATCGGCAACGGAGAGAACTACGAGGACTGGTCCTATCAGGATGCTGTGGAAAGCCGCGCGTTGTACAATCTTTTGGAAAATGACGTGATTCCGGCTTTTTACGAGAAAAGATCCGGGGACACCCCCGAGCGGTGGGTGTCCATGATGAAGGAATCGATCAAAATGGCCCTGGTTAATTTTTCCGCCCACCTGATGGTGCAGAATTACGAGCAGAAATTCTATATTCCGGCAGCTATGAACTACTATCAGCTCACGGCCGACAACGCGAAGGAGGCAAAGACCCTTCTGACCCAGCGCCGCCGCCTGGAAAAAGCCTGGCCCAATATCCGGGTGCATCCGCCCGAGAGCAATCTCGCTGTTCCATTCCGTGTCGGAGAAACTTTCACGGTGACGGCCGAAGTGGAGTTGGGGGAGCTCTTACCGGAAGAGGTCAAGGTGGAGCTTTATTACGGCAGGGCGCACTCGCTTGGTGAGATCACGGAAAGTGAAGTGGCGACCATGCATGTCGCCAAGGACCGGGGGGAGGGAAATTACCTGTACTCGTGCGATATCTTGTGCAAAAAAGCAGGACGCTTCGGCTTTACGGCCCGGGTAATGCCGAAAGGGGACGATTACCTGCGGTATTCACCCGGTATGCTGACATGGGCATAGGCCCGGGATCCACTTTTAGAAAACCTGAAAGGGGGTTTGGCAAAAAACATTATGTTGCCGGAGCGTACGAAAAATCCGAGGGTTCTCATTGTGACGCCGGAGGTGACCTACCTCCCCCAGGGAATGGGAAACATCGCCAACTATTTTTCCGCCAAGGCCGGCGGGCTAGCGGATGTCTCCGCCTCGCTTATCAGCAAGCTGTTTTCCCTGGGGGCCGACGTGCATGTGGCCCTTCCGGACTACAGGGGCATTTTCAACAGCAATATCGGGCCACTGGGGGAGATCTACGAGCGGGAACTGGCCACCTACCGCAAGTACCTGCCCGAGGAGCGGCTGCATCTTGCCGAGGACCGGGCGTTTTACTATGTTCATTCCGTCTATTCCAACGTACCGGCCGAAAACCTGAAAATCTCGCTGGCTTTTCAGCGGGAGATCATCAACAACATCATGATGCGGGTCAAGCCGGACCTGGTGCACTGCAACGACTGGATGACCGGGCTGATCCCGGGGTACTCGCGGCGGATTCACATTCCGTGCCTGTTTACCATTCACAACATTCACACTGTGAAGACGCTGCTTTCGGTGATCGAGGACCGGGGAATCGATGCGGCCGGATTTTGGCAGAACCTGTATTACGAGCATATGGCGGGCACCTACGAGGAAACCCGGGACAGCAACCTCGTCGATTTCCTGGTTAGCGGCGTATTCGGTGCCCATTTCGTCAACACGGTCAGTCCCACGTTTCTGCAGGAAATCGTTTCGGGGAAACACGATTTCATATCTCCTCCGCTCCGCCAGGAACTTGCCAACAAGGTCAGCGCGGGAGTTGCCGGGGGCATACTCAACGCCCCGGACCCCTCCTACGATCCGGCCACCGATCCGGGCCTGTACAAGAAGTATACAGCGGATGATTTCTTCGAAAAGAAGCGGGAAAACAAGGCGGCCCTCCAGAAACGCTTCGGTTTGCTGGAGGATCCGGATGCCCCGGTATTTTTCTGGCCGTCCCGTCTGGATCCCGTGCAGAAGGGGTGCCAGCTGCTTGCCGATATACTCTACCATGTGGTATCGAAATATTGGAAAGACGGACTCCAGGTCGTCTTCGTGTCGGGCGGGGTGTTCAAGCAGCACTTCGATGCCATCGTGTCCTACCATGGACTGGAGCGTCGGGTCGCCGTGCATGATTTCAACGAGTCCTTGTCCCGCAAGGCGTATGCGGCGTCGGATTTCATCCTCATGCCCTCCTCGTTCGAGCCCTGCGGGCTGACCCAGATGATCGCCCCCCGATACGGGTCGCTTCCGGTGGCCCATGACACGGGAGGAATCCATGACACGGTGGAGCACTTGAATTTGGAGCAGCATACCGGCAACGGGTTCTTGTTCGAGGTTTTCGATGCAAACGGCCTTTTCTGGGCCATTGATCAGGCCATGGCGTTTTACCGGATGGCGCCGGAGATAAAGCGTGTCCAGATAGCCCGGATCATGGCGGAAAGCGCGGGTCGGTTCAACCATGAGATAACCGCCCGTCAGTACATCGATCTGTATGAAAAAATGCTGGAGCGGCCCCTGATTTCGACCTACTGATCGAAGTCGGGCCTGCCATCCCAAATGGTTTTCGTTGCGAGACTCGGGGGTTATATACAATGACTCAGCATGAATCCAATGAGATAGACGGTATCGCCGGGGAAATCCTGCGGATTGATCCTCTTCTGAAGCCTTATGAATCCATTCTTCGGAGTAGAATCGGGCGTATCCGGGCCACGGAAAAGCGGCTGACCGGGGGAGAAATGACGCTCCGCGATTTCGCCTCCGGTCACCTGTATTTCGGCCTGCACTTCGAAAAGGGACAGTGGGTTTTCCGGGAGTGGGCGCCCGGCGCGGATGCCCTTTACCTGGTGGGGGATTTCTGCGGATGGGTCGAAGACCCGGCCTATGCGCTCCAAAACGATCCGGAGACGGGGCAGTGGGAAATCCGGCTTGCGCCGGAGGTCCTTTCCCACGGAGATCTATACAGGCTTCGCATTCATTTCTCGGAAAAATCCGGTGACCGGATTCCCGCGTATGCGACCCGGGTCGTCCAGGATCCGGAGACAGGCATTTTCAACGCCCAGGTGTGGATGCCGGATACGCCCTACCAGTGGCGGCATACTGATTTCTCATTGCCCGGGGAGCCCCTTTTGATCTACGAGGCGCACGTGGGCATGGCCCAGGAAGAGGAAAAAGTCGGGACTTACGCGGAGTTTACCGAAAAGGTTATCCCCCGGATCCGTGATGCCGGCTATAACGTTCTCCAGCTCATGGCCATCCAGGAACATCCCTACTACGGTTCGTTCGGGTACCAGGTATCGAATTTCTTCGCCGCGTCGTCACGCTTCGGAACCCCGGAGGATCTGAAGGCGCTGGTGGATGCGGCCCACGGGGCAGGGCTGGCCATAGTTATGGATATCGTTCACTCCCACGGAGTGGCCAACGAGGTGGAAGGGCTCTCCCGTTTCGACGGCACCCTGCACCAGTACTTCCATGCCGGGGACAGGGGGCTCCATCCCTCCTGGGGCTCCCGGCTTTTTGATTACGGCAAGATCGAAGTGCTCCATTTTCTTCTTTCCAACCTCCGCTACTGGATGGACGAGTTCCGGTTCGACGGGTTCCGGTTCGACGGGATTACCAGCATGCTTTACCAGCACCACGGCCTCGGAAAAGCCTTTGTCTCATACGACGACTACTTCGACGATGCCGTGGATGCGGACGCGATTGCCTATCTGGCCCTGGCCAACAAGGTCATCCGGCAGGTGCGCCCGGATGCGGTGAGCATTGCCGAAGACATGAGCGGCATGCCGACCCTGGCGATGCCTGCCGAACATGGCGGCATCGGGTTCGACTACCGATTCGCCATGGGGGTGCCGGATTTCTGGATCCGGGTTATCAAGGAACACCGGGACGAGGACTGGCCCCTGGGGCGCCTGTGGCATGAACTGACCAACCGCCGGGCGGAGGAAAAAACCATCAGTTACGCGGAGTCCCATGACCAGGCCCTTGTGGGGGATCAGACCATTATTTTCCGGCTGGCCGGCTCGCGCATTTACTGGCACATGCACAAGGATGACCTGGATGTGGAGATCGACCGCGCCGTTGCCCTTCACAAGATGATCCGCCTGCTTACCTTGACAACGGCCGGCAATGGGTATCTCAATTTTATGGGAAACGAATTCGGGCATCCGGAATGGATCGATTTTCCCCGGCAGGATAACAACTGGTCATGCAAGTACGCCCGCCGGCAGTGGTCGCTGGTGGACAACGACCATCTCAAGTACCAATATCTCGGGGCTTTCGACCGGGCCATGCTCTTTTTTGCCGGGCGGTTTTCATTGCCGTCATATCCCGGACCGGAACTGCTTCATATAAACGAACAGGACAGCGTCCTGGCCTTCGAGAGAAAAGGCTTCGTGTTTGCGTTTAATTTCAACCCCTCTGTTTCGTTTACCGATTATGCGATTCCGGCACCGTCCGGGAGCTACCGGTTGATTCTTGATTCGGACGATGCGGATTTCGGCGGTCACAGCCGGCTACATCCGGAGACCGTGCATTTTACGATGAAGGATTATTCCGCGGGGGCAGATTTCCTGCAGTTGTATCTTCCGACCCGAACGGCGCTGATACTCGCTCCCGCGCCGGCTCACCGGCAGGGATGACGGCTTTGTTAAAATCGATCAGATCAGGGGTCAAAATCCTTCGCCTGCGCGCGATCCTGTACACTTTCACGTACGCGAAGTACGCTGCATTCATCGGGGGTCGCGAAATTATCGATCCCGAGCTTTTTTAAAAAGCCATCAGATGTGGACTTTTCAAGAGCGAGTTAAAGACAGGAAGAGACCAGGATATGAAAAAATGGTCAAAATCCATTACATAACAGTGTTTACCTTGGCGCTTCTTGCGGGAAGCGGTTGGTATGCAGGCGTTTCTGCGGACCGGATCGGCTATGGCCGGAACGGCGTGGTGGAGGATGTAATTGATATTCACCTGGCTGACGGCGAGGTTGTGGCCGTGCGGGACGGCCGGCATGTGCATCGGGAAGACCTGGGTCTCCGGGAGAACGTTTTGTGGAAAAACGCCCGCGGGCATGTAGGTGCTGTGCTGACAAACCGGCGTCTGCTTGCCGTCTCCAGGACGACTCCCGGCTGGCGAAGCCACACGCTTCGTATCGAGGAGGCCGATGAGGACTCCCCGCCGGAGGTGCTGATTTCCGATTTCCTGGTAATGGCTGTTACCCCCCGACGGGTCATTCTTTTCGACGGGCTGGCAAATGCCTGGGCAACAAGGGATATACCGCTCCATGACAGCGTATCGCAGGTTGCTATCGACAACCACGTTGCAGTCATCGTCACTGAAAAACGGGTTTACGGAGTGGCCGTACGCAGGGGGCGTTTCGTGGAGCAGCGGTTTTCTTCCGACGAATCCTTTATTTCCGTGACGACCCGCCCCCATTCCATTACCGTTCGCACCAACCGGCAGCTTCTGATTTTCCGCTCCCGAAGTCCTTTCTGGGAAAGAATAAATCTCGGATAAGGATCCGGCCATTAAACCGGCCATAATTTAGTCTTTTATAGGAAAAATGGGTTGATATTATGAAATAAAAACCTTATATATATTCAAATTATGAACGATAACAAAGCGGACAAAAAACCGGCCAGTAAAACGAGTTCTTTGCGGCCGTACCTGCCCTCTGGCCGCCGTATGGGGGGGCTCAAGGACATGGCCCAGGCGGTGACGGCCCGATCGGCCGCACTGGAAGGGCGGGTGGCGCCTGAGACCGCTGCTGCCCTCGGGCATCACCTGCGCCTGATCAACAGCTACTACTCCAACCTCATCGAAGGCCACAAGACCACTATTCCCGACATTGAAAGGGCGCTTCGCCGCGATTTTCACGAGGATCCGGAAAAACAGTACGCGCAGGAACTGTGCGCCGCGCATGTGGAAACCGAAAAAACCGTCATGGAGGCGGTCCTTTCCGAAAAAGCCCCCAATATAAGCGATTTCGGCTTTCTCTCGGAACTCCACGCGGCCTTTTACGGAAGCCTGCCGGAAAATCACCGCTTTACCCATTCCGGCGAGGGGTTCACGGATATCCCGGTCCATCCCGGGAGAATGCGGGATGTCAACGTCTCCGTGGACGGACGGTTCGTTCATGGTCCCGATCCTTCGCAGCTGCCGGCATTGATGTCCCGGTTCGCCGATGTCTATGCACCTGAAAGGCACCACGGGGATGAACGGCTTATCGCCATGGCTGCAAGTCACCACCGCCTGACGTGGCTTCATCCATTCCGGGACGGCAACGGCCGGGTGGCAAGGCTTTTTTCCGGGCTCTACCTTGCGCGGGCCGGTATCAACTGCGCCAATCTTTGGTCCCTTTCCCGGGGATTGTCCCGCCGCAAGGACCGCTACATGTTCGAGCTGTGGGTAACCGACTCGCCGGAAGAAGCACCTTCGGATACCTCCGGTAAAGCGCTTTCGGTGCAGGAGACCTCGCGTTTCAGCGGGGATCTGCTAGCCGGGTTCTGCGAATTTTTCTTCTCCGTGTGCCTCGACCAGATCCGGTTCATGGAAAACCTGCTGCGGCTCGACCAGATCGAGTCCCGGATCGACTGGTACGTGGACATGCGTTCCAATGATCCCGCCCGCCCACTCCGGCCGGAGGCAGCCCGGCTGCTGCGAGCCGTGTTCATGCGGGGAAGCGTTTCCCGGGGCCGTGCCGGCGAGATCATGAACATGAGCCAGAGAAACGCCAGAAGGATCGTGGGGTCTCTCCTCCGGGAAGGTCTACTGGTCTCCGGCTCCCACCGGCAGCCCCTTTCCGTCGGCCTGCCAATGCACGTCCTGCCGTATTATTTCCCCGACCTCTACGATCCCCAGGTGGTGGGGGAGGAATACATGCGACGGATCCGGTAGCCGGATCAGAGAAACGGTTTTTGCCGCAGCCGTATGACGGCGATTTCCGATATGCTGGCCGTTCGCATGGGCGGTCCCCAGGTGCCGGCACCGGACGTGGTGTATACGTACATGTTTCCGGATTGTTTCAGGCCGTAGTCATACCCTCTGTACAGCAGAAACGTCAGCAGGTTAACGGGGAAAATCTGGCCGTGGTGTGTGTGGCCCGAGAGCTGAAGGTCGATGCCGATCTCCCGGTTATATCTGAAGGCCGTGTCGGGCATCCAGTACGTGGAAAAATGCCGGTCCACGCTGTCGCCTCGGGCGGTTATAATGTTTGTGGGTGTATGAAAAAGCAGTATGCGAACAGTTGATGCCTCGTTTCCGCGTCTCGTCAGGCCGTCAATCGCATCGGGCGAATCGATTCCGGGGTAGCTGATACCGACGATTTCCAGGCCGTCGATTTCCGCCATTTCATTGTCGAGCCGGATCATGGGCGATTCTTCGAGCAACCGGAGCGCCCGTTTTTTTCCGATGTAGTCCTCGTGGTTGCCGGAAACGTAAAAGACCCCATTTTCGGCCTGCAAGCCATCCAGGCTGTCTGCAAGATGGGAATGATCGCCTCCCAGTCCGTCAAAGATGTCCCCGGTGATCAACACGATTTTCGGCTCAAGTGCGTTGACCCGGGATACCAGGTTTTCGGCGAAATTCCTGCCGTGCATGCGTCCCAGGTGGATATCCGATAAAACAACGATGGCGGCGTCCTCCCAGGCCGTGGGAACGCCGGAGAGGTGAACCGGTATTTCCCGGACCCGGGGGGAAAAAGCGTTGTAAATGCCGTATACGCTGCAGATGCAGGCGCCGACAAGCAGAATGGCGGCTACGGTGCCGCGTCCCACGGGAATCCGAAGAAAATGAAAAACGCCGATGACGAGCCATGCAGCTGCTGCGGCGCTCAGCAGGTGCACCAGAAAACCGATCCATACGGCGGCGAACCGGTAGTAGCCGGTCACCCACCAGCCGTCGGATGCCCGTGCAAGGACAAATGCGGATATGACGATTCCGGTGAGTATCGCTGCGGCTGCCCAGGGGAGGATCCTGGGAATAAAACGTTCGAAATGAAAGAAAGCGCCTATGCTTTTGAAAAAAAGCCAGTGCATGGCGAAAATGAATAGTATGATCGATGATGAAAGGATGACGATCCGGATCGGCATGGTGTTTTCCCTGTTTTTCGTTTACGCTTTCCATATACCACAAACCCTCTTTTTTCATAAACTTTTTAACGAGCCTGCACCGGCTTTGTGAGGGTTATAAGGTAACCTGTTTTGTATGCGATATGAGCAATCCAGAAAACCGACCGGCCCTGCGAAGGTTAAAGGATAATTCCTATGGGGTTGGGGGTGGCGGGGGATGCCCTCGGCAACTGTGAGGGTTTGGGGTATCTCTATGGCTCGTTCCGCGTCATCCTGGAAACTCGCTTCGCC
>SLJY01000132.1 GCA_007134875.1 Desulfobacterales bacterium | reverse complement strand
CCCGGTCTTCGGCTTTTTCAATGGAGACAAGATTCGCCCCGATCATCTCCACGTTGTATTTCTCCAGCACGCCCGCTTTGGACAGGGCCACGGCGGTATTAAGGCCCGTCTGGCCGCCCAGTGTGGGCAGGACCGCATCGGGCCGCTCCTTTTCGATGATCCGCGCCACCGCCTCGGCCGTGATGGGCTCGATGTAGGTTGCATCGGCCATCTCCGGGTCGGTCATGATGGTGGCCGGGTTGGAGTTGACCAGGACCACGGTGAACCCTTCTTCCTTCAGGGCCTTGCAGGCCTGGGTTCCCGAGTAGTCGAACTCGCATCCCTGGCTGATGATGATGGGGCCTGCCCCGATGATCAGAATCTTTTGAATGTCGCTGCGCTTCGGCATGGCTATTTGTTTTTCCAAAGACAATGTTGAAAGAGGTTCTATCAAGGCGACGCCCTTCCCCCATGGCGGAAGAAGAGGCCGTCACCGGAAATCGTTCATCTGTTTTGTAAATTCTTTAAAAAGATACGTTGCATCATTCGGGCCCGGTGCGGCCTCGGGGTGATACTGGACCGCAAAGAGCGGGTACTCCAGGTGCCGGAAGCCTTCCACGGTATCGTCGTTGAGGTTCATGTGGGTGATCTCCGCTTTGCGTGCATCCAGGCTGTCGACATCCACGGCAAACCCGTGGTTCTGGGCCGTGATGGCCACTTTTTTGGTTTCAAGATCCTGCACCGGCTGATTGCCGCCGTGGTGGCCGAATTTCAGCTTGTACGTGCGCCCCCCCAGGGCCAGACCGAGCAATTGGATTCCCAGGCAGATCCCGAAGACTGGGCGGAAGCCTATTAGCTTCCGGATGGTTTCAACGGCATAGCCCACCGGCTCCGGGTCGCCCGGACCGTTGGAAAGAAAAATGCCGTCCGGGGCCAGTTGCCGCACGGTTTCGGCGTCCGTTGCCGCCGGCAGCACGAGGATTTCGCATCCCGCGGCCTCCAGGCACCGGAGGATGTTGTACTTGGTCCCGAAATCAAAGGCCGCCACCCGAAACGCGCCGCCTGCCTGCTTCCATACGGATGGTCCCGGATTTTCATAAAGATTAGGACCGGGTGCCGGCCGACCGTCTTTCCAGTACCAGGGCGCCCTGGAGGAAACCGTGGAAACCAGGTCGAGCCCGACCATGGCGGGGATGGATTCTGCTTTTTCCGCAAGCGAAACCGGGTCGAGATCCGAGGTGGAAATACAGGCCCGCATGGCGCCGGCCTTCCGGATATGGCGGGTGAGCGCCCGGGTATCAAGCTGATCGACGCCCAGCTTCCCGCGGGCCGACAGGTAGTCGGCCAGGGACGCCGTCATGCGGTGATTGCTGGGATGCGCCTGGTACTCCCGGATGATAAAGGCTTCCGCCTGGATTCCGGCCGATTCGACATCCTCCGGGTTCACGCCGTAGTTGCCGATCAGCGGGTAGGTCATGGCAACGAGTTGTCCGCGGTAGGAGGGATCGGTCAAAATTTCCTGGTATCCCGTCATGCTCGTGTTGAACACCACCTCCCCGGAGGCCTCGCCCGGCCCGGTAAAACTCCTGCAGCCGAACGTTCGGCCGTCTTCCAGCGCCAACAGTGCTTTCATGGTTTTCTTTCGCGTTTTTTCCCAAAAAGGGTTTGCAAATTACAGGGGATCGTTTTCATGAATCGCCCAGATCCCGCACGGGCATGCGCCCGCGCAGAAGCCGCAGCCGATGCAGCGATCCGTCCGAACCCGGTATTCAAAATCCCCGTTTTCAAGTTCCTCGCGGTATATGGCCGCCTGGGGACAAAGGGATTCACAAAGACCACAGTCCCGGCAGCTCCCGCACGAAAGGCAGGCCGAAGAGCATCCCTCGATGCCTTCGGACATCTCCAGGCGCGGATCGAAATATTCCAGGCTGATCCTGGACGGATCGATCACCGCCGGGCCGTCCAGGACAAAATCCCTGAAACCGGCGTATTCGCTCAAGAAAATATCCGACTGGCCGGCCATTTCATAGTACCGGTCATTGTTTCCCGCCTCTTTTCCCGAAAGGAGCCGGTGAATGGCCGATGCCGCCTTCCGCCCTGCGCCGATGGAATCGGTCAAAAGTCCGGGGCGCACGATATCGCCCACGGCAAATATCTTGGGATCCGTGGTCCGGAACTGCTCATCCACCTTCACGAAACCGTTTTCAATCTCCACGGTCCCGGGCAGAAATCCCGTATCCGGCACGTCGCCGACGGACACCACCACCGTATCCGCCGAAAGCAAATCGCCGTCTTCAAGAACGACCCCTTCGGCCGTGATTTCTTTTGTAAAACAGGGCCATCTGAAGGTTGCCCCCGCCGCCTCGGCATGGGCTTTTTCCCTGCCGAAAGCCGCCGGCTCCTGCACGTCGATAAGCGTGATCGTCTTTGCGCCCAGCCGGTGGGCTTCCACCGCCACGTCGCAGCCAACGTTTCCCGCGCCGATGACCACGACATGGTCACCGGGCGAACCCGCGGCATCCTGCTTGGCCTTCCGCAAAAAATCCGTTGCCGGGAAGACCCGTTCGATACCGGGAATATTCAGCATCCGAGGCTTTTGGGCTCCGGCCGCAACCACCACGTAGTCATAGTCGTCCCGAAGCCGCTCCACATCCTCCGCTTCCAGCTGCTTTTCCAGCAGCACGTGGCCGATCACCCGGCGCGCCCGCTCAAGCTCAGCGTTCAGGATGTCATCCGGAATCCGGCTTTTGGGGATAAGCGCGCTGATCTTGCCGCCCAATTGAACGGGTAAATCGTAAATGGTCGGATCATGGCCGGTCAGGCGGAGCTGCCAGGCGGCCGAAATCCCCGCCGGGCCGCCGCCGATGACGGCCACCCGCCCGCCGGTGACTTCGGGCAGTTCGGGCTCCTTCGTATGCACCCCGGCCTTTCCCAGCTTCGTGATATCCACCGGCGGCATCATGGCCCCCTGCCGGGTGCACGAACCCATGCAGAGATTGGGGCACAGGTGCCCGCAGACCGTCGCGGGAAAGGGCGTATACCGGAGCGCAAGGTCCATGGCTTCATCGACCTTCCCTTCGCGCACCAAACGCCACCGGTCAAGGACAGGAATGCCGGCCGGACAGGCATCCTGGCAGGGGGGCAGGTATTTGCGATTCTCCCATACCGGAACGAACCGGCGCAGCTCGCCGGTGGGAATCAGGGGAATCAGGCTCATGTCCCTGTCCGAGATATCCCCCACCAGGCCGCCGGCCCCCAGTTCGGCCTCCCAGACCGAACGGCGGAATTCGGAGACGGTTCTAGTTTTCCGGACGACCTTGTCATGGGGGCTTCTTGCGGTGAGTTTCTGCCAGCGCTCCCGCTCGAAGAGCCGTTCAGGAACATCATTTTTCCGGCCGACGGCGTCTAAAAACCGATCCAGGCCGTCGCGCAGCCACTGCCAGTCGTCATCGGACAGGAAAACGATTTTCGAGTCGGTCTTGCTGTACCCGCCGTGGGGGCCGTTGAAAAACACCGTACCGGCCACCATTCCAACAAAAGGACGATGACCCAGGATGTTTTCCGGGGTTTTGGGATCAACGCCGCAGATCACGGCGATGCCGCCGGCCATGAATTCCCCGAAATAATCGCCTGTCGAACCCAGGACCCAGAGCTGGGGCGGATCGAACCGGGGGTTGTACTTGGTCATGGTCATGCCGCGGCTGCCGATGCTGCCGCCAACGAAGATCGTTCCCTGGCTCATGGCATTGGCCGTGCCGTTGGCCGCGTTGCCGTGGATGACGATTCGGGCCCCGGCGTTCAGCCAGCCCGCGTCGTCGGATGCGGGGCCGAAATTCTCGATGAAGGTGCCGGGAAATCCCATGGATCCCAGCCGCTGGCCGGAATGACCGGTCACCTTGACGTGCACCGGATCCTTTGCGGCACGGTACAGCCGTCCGCCGATGCCGTGCTGGCCGTGGGCTTCCACCTCGATGACCCGGTGACCGTCCCGGACGGCCTTCTGGATTTTTTCCTCCAGGACGCGGGATTCCAGCCGCTCGTCTTCCACCCGCCCCGACAGGATGATCCGTTGGTTGGTGTTGTTCATGGTGTTGCGCCTTTTCTTATATCTTGCCTATAGCCGTTTAATCGCTATCGGGATCGTGGTTTTTGCTTTTCGATTTCGACTTCAATGGCGATTTCGATTTGGATTTGGATTTGGATTTGGATGGGGGGGAGAGCCCCCCGGTCCTGGATGCCGATTACACCACGTAGCGAATATCCAGCCGGTCCGCGGCATCCTTGTCATTGATCCCGAGAGCGTCCGACATGCCGATGGGAAGCGACGTGGATCGCCCGAGGGGCGCGACGATCTTCCGGAGCTCGGTATCGAAGCTAACGAACATATCCACCAGCCGGCCGGCCACGTCCTCCGGGTCGAGCCGCCGGTAGAGGCGGGGGTCCTGGGACGTGATACCCTTTGGGCACCGGCCGATGTTGCAGATGTTGCAGCGCTTTGTTTCCGAGCCCAGGCAGCCGGCGGCCGCCTGCATCACGATCTTGCCCACCTGAATGCCGCTGGCGCCCAGCATGATCAGGGCGGCGGCGTTGGCGGCGAGGTTTCCGCTCTTTCCGATGCCGCCGCCGGCAAAAAGCGGAATCTCGTTTTGCTGCCCCAGGGAGACCAGGTTCCGGTAGCAGTCGCGCAGGCAGCTTGCTATCGGATGGCCCATGTGGTTCATGGAAACGTTGTAGGCCGCGCCGGTGCCGCCGTCCTCGCCGTCGATGGCGAGGCCCGCGGCGTACGGGTTTCTGCTCAGGTTGTTCAGAACCGACAGGGCCGTGGACGTGCCGGAAATCTTTGGATAGACCGGCACCCGGAACCCCCAGGCCATGTACATGGACTGGATCATCTTGGCAACGGCCTCCTCGATGGAGTACTTGGTCTGGTGCGTGGGCGGGGAAGGCAGGCTGACGCCTTCGGGAACACCCCGGATGGCGGCGATCAGCTTGTTGACCTTGTGCCACATCAACAGTCCGCCGTCGCCGGGCTTTGCCCCCTGCCCGTACTTGATCTCGATGGCGCAGGGGTCCACCTTCATCTCCGGGATGGCATGGATGATCTCGTCCCACCCGAAATACCCGGATGCGATCTGGAGGATCACGTAGCGAAGAAACCGGGAGCGGAGAAGCCGGGGCGGACACCCGCCCTCACCGGTGGAGATGCGAACCGGCATGCCCAGTTCCTCGTTGAGGTAGGTCACGCCCAGTTGAAGCCCCTCCCACATGGTGGGCGACAGCGCGCCGAAGCTCATCCCGCCGATGATCAGGGGGTAGATTTCGCGCACCGGCGGAATCCAGCCGTTTTCCCGGAGCATTTCCATGTTTTTCTCCGGCGGATAGATGCGCCCCAGCAGCGTGGTCAGCTCGAATTCGTGCCGGCCCGCGTCAAGGGCCGGGTCGGTAAGCATGGAAATACGGGTGAACTGGATCCGGTCGAGAATGCCGCCGGGGTCGTTCCTGCGCCCGCCGCGGCGCTCGGCCTGCCCCCCCTGGTTGATGTGAAACCGCAGCTTGTCAGCCTCGTCGGCCGCCACCGGGCCGATGCAGTCGTTGGGGCAGGCCAGGGTGCACATGGCGCATCCAACGCAGGCAAAGGCCGGGCTGGTCCGTTGATGAATGCCGTAAAACGTCCCGAAGACGTTTCCACCGCGCTTTCCGGGCTTCGAAAAATCCACGTCCACGTTGACCGCGCGTTTGCGGAAAACCTTCAGCTCGATGGCGCCTACCGGGCAGACCGCCGTGCAGCGCCCGCAAAGCGTACATCTTTCTTTATCCCACAGGATCTGCCAAGGAAGATCCTTCAGGCTCAATGTGGAAGGTCCAATGGCTCCGTCTGTCTGCATAGGGTTACCTCGCGGCGATCCGGTACAACGATCGCTGTATCCAGGTGCATGGGTTCAAGGTCGTATTGTTTGTTCCGGTCCGGCAGGAGATAGTCGAGCCCGCAGACCTCGGATGAAAACACGTACATGCCGGGCTTGCCGCCCACCACGCCGGGCCGGAGCTTTTTTCTGTCCTGGGCCATGAACATGGTGTTGTCCGGCAGCACGCCGATGACGCAGTTGGGCCCGTCAATGATCAGTTTCCGGCACGTGCGCTTCAGGTGATACAGAAACTCGCCGTCCGGGTGGGCTTCCATGTCCGATTCCTGAAGCGGCGTGATCAAGTGCTTGTAGGCCGGCAGGCCCAACCCCAGGTGCGTGTGCATATAATGAAGAATATGGACGAAAACCTCCGAGTCCGAAAAAAAGCCTGTATATCCGGGTTCGCCTCTCCCCTCCAGGTATTCCCGGATGGGAACGAAGGCGGTGTTCTCGCCGTTGGTCATGGTGCTGTAGCCCTCGATGAAAAAAGGGTGGCACGCGTAGAGATCAATGGCGTAGTTGGTGTTCTGCCGTCCCTGCCCCATGATCACCCGCGCGTGCAGGCGCTCGTTGTCCAGGCCGAGGTATTTTCCCACGGCCAGGGGATCGCCGATCTCCTTGATCATGATGGTATCCGGCCAGAAGGAAAACACGATCATGTCGTTTTCGGAGCGACCCATTTCCCGCAGGTCCAGGCGCACCCGGAGCAGCCGGGCGGTTTTTTCGGCGCCGCTCAAATCCTCCCAGTCCTCCGGGTACTCGTAGGCCCGGATCAGGTACATGTCCCGGCGGGGGATGCCGGGCGGCGTCTGTTTGGGTATCTTAATGGAGATCTTGTATTTCGTCAGAAAACCCAGGTTGATCATGAAGCTGTCGAGCTTACGGATTCCCGCCTCGGTAAAAATGCCCGAAAGGATGGGGGCGTCCTTCATTTCCTCGAAAGGACCGCCAAGATCCCGCAGCATGAGCCCCACTCCGGAACCGTCATGCCCTTCGCGCATGACATCGAGCGCGCGGACGGCCGCCATGGGGGATACCGGGGTATCGCTGGTAATGGCTATCAGCCGGCACATTGCATGTTTCTCCTTATTCTTCAGAATTGCGCAAGCCTTGGTCCGGCGCTTTTTAGTGGCCGAACGAAAAACAGGATTATTCGTCAAGGTCAAGGACGGCGAACATTTTAACCGTCTGATCGCGATTTTTATGAGTGCGTCCGTGTTTGGTTGAGTCGCCTTTTATAAAAAGCAAAACCTGTGCCATCTTTCGGAATCGTCCAAAACACCATAATTTACCGGAAAAAGCAACCAATTAAAGACCGACGGGCATTACAATTTTGTAAAATTTCACCGCAAAAACACAACAATTTTGCAAAACGCCTTCACCGCTTAATGCAATTTTATTATATTGCTTTTATATGAAGAAATATAATAAAGGTGCTTTTTAGCCGCGATCATTCACCGGCAATCAAAATAATCCCTGCTCCGGCCACCATCATCAGGGATCCCGCAAACCGCATGACGATGTTTTCCTCGTGAAAGAACCATCCGCCGTAGATTACGCCCACGAGGATGCTCATCCGCTTGATGGATATCATGTAAGCCGCCTTGGTCATCGAGATTGCAAAGCCATGAAAAAAGATATGCAGATAAAGCAGCATGCCGGCAACGACCCCCTCTTTCGGACTGGCGGCCATTTGCCGGATGCTGAGCTTACCCGCAAGACCGAAGAGCACAGTCAGCAGGATGGCCAGGGTGATGAAAAAGGACATCTGAAAAAACATTACCGAGGAATGCATAATGGCAAGCTTGCCCACCACGGATGAAAAAGAAAACAAAAACGCCACGATCAGCATGATCCACGAGCCTGTCTCCCGGAAAACCGCTTTGAACGGATCGAGCAGGGACCACCGCTTTGTATCGATGTTCAAAACATAACCGCCCGCGCACACCGTGGCAATGCCGATTATTCCCAGGGGGCCGGGGAGTTCACCCAGAAACAGATGCCCGGTCGGGATCATGAAGACCGGAGTGAACGCAAGATACGGGAGGGTGAGTGACAGGGGAGACCCCCGGATCGCCTTCATGTAAAGAATAAGGGGAAGCGCGTTCAGGGGAAGGCTCGCGGCAAAGCTTGCGTAAAATATGTTATCCAGGGGCGGAACGGGCACGAATGCAAGGGTCAAAATCATGAGCGGCAGCCCGAAAAGCAAGGGCAGGACGAACATCTCCACGGGGTTTAAGTGCGAAAACCATTTCTTGACCCACGCATCCTGGGAAGCGGTGGCTATCGCCGTGATTATCGCCGGAATAAACCATGCCAAGGCGGTATTTTCTCCTTGCTATGTACAGAGGCACCGTGGTTCCATGAAAAATCCCTGCCGGTAAAGGCCCGGTGCGGCAGGACGTTCGCTGCGCTACTTCCGCTGATACGGCAGGTGGGTACCATATCATCAAAAGGGGGGAAGGGATAATAAAAAATGGACAGCAATTCATATAAGAATAATTCCGATGGGGTGGGGGTGATGGGGGATGCCCTCGGCAACTGTGAGGGTTTGGGATATCTCTATGGCTCGTTCCGCGTCATCCCGGAAACTCGCCTCGCCTCCGGCTCCGCTCAAACAATCCGGGATGACTTGCTCCACTTCGCCAAGAGCTATCACCAAACCCTCCCAATGTTGCCTTCGTGGCATCCCCCATCACCCCCACCCCATCGGAATTGGTCATTTCATACATCGCATCCCGGGGATCTGTTTGT
>SLJY01000137.1 GCA_007134875.1 Desulfobacterales bacterium | reverse complement strand
GGTCGACCGGCCACTCGGGAAAAACCCAGTAATCCTCGCCGTGACGCGATACCCATGCATGCTCCTTTTTCGGACTCTCAAACGGCAACCCCTCCTTAAGGGCATCCGCCTTGATCCGCGAAATGCAAAGGGGCCAGCTGCCGTACACGACAATCCCCAGGGGAAGCGGACTTTCCCGAACCAGCCGAAGGTAATCCTCCCGGCCCAGCTCGGGGCTCACTATAACCCCGGCGCATCCCATATCCCCGAGAATGCCGGTGGTAATCGGGTTGGCCGCGTTACAGAAAGGGCCGGCCCAGACATCCAGGTTTTTTCCACGAGGAAGAAACGCCATCTGCCACGGGGCGTTGATCACGAAGCGGGTTGCCCCGGCTTTCCTTATGCGATCGACGGCAGCGACCAGCTCGTCCGCTTTCTCCGGCCATACAACCGGCGGAAACCACCACCAGGTCTCTTTTGCACGCCGGGGGAAGATCCGCGTGACGCCGGGATGAACCCAGACGCCCGTCGCATCCTTTGAAGGGGCTGCACCCGGGGGGCGCCGATGGACATGCATATGAAACGGCCGCATTTTTTTCGAACCGGCGGACTTGGGCACCCTGGCGGAAAAACCCGGCTTCGGCCCGGAATCGTTTTGCGCCGGGGGTGCATGTTGTGCGATATCATCGATTGCGGCCTCCAGGTCCGGCTCCCTGCGGTCGATGAGGAAAACCGGCGTCTTGTTGACCGCCCGCTCCTTCCGGGATAGACTCAGAAAAAGCCGCCCCCGCTTGGGAACGCTCTTGGTGACGCGAAGGGTTTTGTGTCCGGGTGCGTCCTCGTAGCCGATACGCAGCACGTCTTTTGCAAAAAGCGGCTCGCGCGGCTCGATATAGGGTTTGGTCATGCTCCCCTGGATTTTTCCCACGAGCCGGCCCGAAGCGGTTGCCGATTCGATGTCTATGGGGTTGAAAGGCCGCTGGGGAAGAAAATGGTAGTGTGTCCCCCCCCGGCCCATGGCATAGTCCAGACAGGCCAGGGCCTCTTTTTTCGCCTGGTTATCGCCGGAATGATCGCGAAGCATCCGGTAGGCACGGGTCACATAGTAGACGTAATGAGGGCCCTTCTTCCGTCCCTCGATCTTGAAGGCCGATATACCGGGAACCGTGCGCAGAACCTTCACGAGCATGTCGAGCCAGAGGTCCTGGCAGGAAAAAAATCGCGCCCGCCGGTTTTCTTGGGCGTACACCCGCCTGCATGGCTGGACGCAGCTGCCCCGCAGCCCGCTTTTCCCGCCCAGATAACTGCTCCAGTAGCATCGCCCCGAAACCGCGTAGCAAAGGGCCCCGTGAACGAACACTTCCAGGGACACCCCCTCGGGACAGGCGGCGGCCATCTGCCGGATCTCGTCCACTGAGAGTTCGCGGGGCAGAACCACCCGGTTGACCCTGGGCAGGCGGCCAATTGTTTGCAGCGCCCCCGGAAACGATACGTTGGCCAGTGTCGACAGGTGGATATCCCCCCGGAAACCCGCCTGCGACGCCAGCGACGCCATGGCCGGATCCGATACGATCAGGGCTTCCGGGCGGACCGTTTCCGCAAGCTCCCGAATCAGCGCCCCGGCATCATCCATATCGGCCGGCTTGACCAGGGTATTGAAGGCCACGTAGACCTTCACGCCCCGATCGCGTGCCATGCCCGCCAGGCCGACCAGCTCCGCCGGCGTGAAATTTTCCGCCGCCATACGTGCGGAAAACCGCTTCATCCCGCAATAGACGGCGTCGGCGCCGGCGGCAAGCGCCGCGGCAAAAGCCGCCCGGCCGCCCGCCGGCGCCAGAATCTCCGGTTTATCCGCAATTTTTCCGGTCATTACCCTTCAACCCGCTATGGACTTGTACGCAAAAATGATTAATGATAGTATATAAAATTGTTAAAGTAAACAAGATCCAACGGGTCTCGTCCGGAAGAGGCCGGACATGCGCCGGACAAACCATTCAACCTTCATGCTTAAAAGGATATACACCAATGAAAATAGCTGTCAGTGGAAAAGGCGGGGTCGGAAAGACCACCTTTTCGGCAATGCTCATCCGCACCTTGAACGACCAGGGGAAAAAGGTTCTGGCCATCGATGCGGACCCGGATGCAAACCTTGCGGCCGCCATCGGGATTCCCGATGCGGGAACCATCACCCCCATTTCCGAAATGAAAGACCTGGTCTATGAGCGCACCGAGGCCAAACCGGGATCCGTGGGCGGATTTTTCAAGATGAACCCCAAGGTGGACGACCTGCCGGACGCCCTGTCCGCCAGAGTTGAAAATATCAAGCTCATGCGCCTTGGCGGGGTCAAAAAAGGGGGTGCCGGTTGCATCTGCCCGGAATCAACAATGCTCAAGGCACTGATCACCCACATCGTGCTGGCACGCGACGAGGTCGTGGTCATGGACATGGAGGCCGGAATCGAGCACTTGGGGCGCGCCACGGCAGGGGCCGTGGATCGGCTGATTGTGGTCGTGGAGCCGGGAAGAAGAAGTATCGATACGGCCATTCACATCAAAAAGCTGGCGGGAGAGATCGGCCTGAGCCGCATCGCCATGATCGGAAACAAAATCCGGAGCGAAAAGGATATCGCGTTTTTGAAGGAGCACCTGAAGGACTTTTCCTTTTTGGGGTTTCTTCCCTATGACGACGCCCTGATCGAGGCCGACCTGCAGGGCAGATCCCCCTACGAGGCCGATTCGGAAACCCGCCCGAAAATCAGCGAGATCGCGGCGAATCTTATATGACGAACAAGCGACGAGACTTTCATAGAAAAATCAGGCGCCCGCCAAACCGCCAGCCGGTGAAGGCGGGATCGGACAAAAGCCTGAAATCGGTTTTTGCCTCCATCGGCGTACCGAAAAAAAAGCCCTTCAAGCCGGACGCCTTTCAAACCCGGGCGATTGAAACCATAAGGGAGGCGGACTGCCTGGTAACGGCGCCTACTGGCGCCGGTAAAACCTATATCGCCGTGGAGGCCGTCCGAGAAGTGTTCGAAGGCCTCGGACGGGCATGGTACGCCTCGCCCCTGAAAGCCCTGACCAATGCCAAGTACCAGGAATTCTCCGATATTTTCGGGGCCGACAACCTGGGTATTCTCACGGGCGACCGGAAGGAAAACACGGATGCCCCCATCCTGGTCGGGACCACCGAAATCCTGAGAAACCAGTTGTATGATGCCATGCATCGGGGGGAAAACCTCTCCACCGACCTGGTCGTGCTGGATGAGGCCCATTATCTCGGAGACGTCGACCGGGGGGTCGTATGGGAAGAGACCATGATCTACCTTCCGTCCCGGATTCCGCTTCTCATGCTGTCAGCCACCATCGGAAACGCCCGGCAGATCGCAGGGTGGCTGGAATCGATCCGGAAACGCCGGTGCGTAACCATCGAGGAAAAAAATCGGCCCGTCCCGCTTTTCCCGCTGTTTCTCCACCCTTCCGGAACGCTTTTTCCCCTGCTCGACCCGAAGGAGAAAAAAGGCAGACTCCACCGGAAGGCTTCCGGGTTCGTTGACGGCGGAAGGGACCGGGGTCGGAATTTTCGGGCACAGGCCCCGCCGGTGCCGGATCTTTTGCGTATTCTGGATAAATACAACCTTCTGCCGGCCATTTTTTTTCTCAAATCGCGGGCCGACTGCGATAGCGCGCTGGCGGCGGGGGGAGCGTTTTCGTCTTCCGAGGATTCGTCCCGGCGCAAAAACCGGGAAGCGCGAATTGAGGAACTGATATCTGCCGTTCCCCACCTGGCCGGACACAAGCAGATGAAAACCCTGAAGAAAAAAGGCCTGGGATCCCATCACAGCGGACAGCTTCCCGCATGGAAGATCATCGTCGAAACGCTGATGACCGAAGGGTATCTGGATGCCGTGTTCGCCACCTCCACGGTGGCTGCGGGGGTAAATTTCCCCGCGCGCACCATCGTGTTTTTCAACTCCGACCGGTTCAACGGCCGGGAGTTTTCGCCGCTGACGCCCACGGAGTTTCACCAGATGACCGGGCGTGCGGGGCGCCGCGGCATGGACAAGATCGGCTTCGCACTGGCGGTTCCGGGGCGCTACATGGATATCCACTACGTGGCCGAACTGGTCCACGCCCGCGCCACGGACGTGATCAGCCAGATCCGGATCAATTTCTCCATGACCCTGAATCTGCTGCTCTCCCACGATCCCGGCCAGATCCGGGAACTGCTGGACAAATCGTTTGCAACCTACCAGGTATCCGCCTCCGGGCAGATAAAAGAAGCCCCGAAACAACAACCCCCGGAGAAAAAGTCCCGGGAAACCGAACTGTTGTGGCAGAGTTTTCTCCAGCACCTGGATTTTCTGAAGAAAAAGAAATACGTGGCGGAAGACGACAGCCTGACGGATGACGGTATATGGGCCTCCCAGCTCCGGATCGACCACCCGCTCATGGTCGCTGAAGGCTTCCGCCGGAATCTCTTCCCCGCCGATGATCCGGCGCTATTGGCGGCCATCATGGCATCCCTGGTCAATGAAAGGGAAACCGACGATGCGAGCATCCTTGCCGACGAAATTCCCGAAAACCTGGAAGAGGCGTTCGCAACGGTCGACGACGGACTGCTTCCGTTTGTCATGGAACTGGAAAACGACGGATTCGACGCGCCCGTATTCTACCTGCGTCCGGCCATCACCCTGTATATGTGGGCCAGGGGAACGGAGTGGGAAGAACTCCTTACCTTTTGGGACGGCGCCGAAGGGGATCTTGCGATGCTGATCATGCGGACGGCGGACAACCTCCGGCATATCGGGAACCTTTCCGGGGTGTTTCCGGCAGCGGCCGGATCCGCAAAACAGGCGGTCGATCGGATTCTCAGGGATCCCGTCGTATCCGTAATCGAGCCCGACGTGAACCCGGACATCGATCTCTGACAGGCGCCCATGACCTACATCGAATGGATCATCCTCGGACTCAATGTTTCGCTTTCCCTGACCACCGCCGGGCACGCTTTGTTTTTCAAACGGACACCGCAATCGGCGCTGGGGTGGGTCGCGGTGTGCATCATGTTCCCCTTTATCGGGCCGTTTTTCTATTTCCTCTTCGGCATCAACCGGGTCCGCAACCGTGCGCTCAAAATGGAAGTCCGGCGGCCCCACTACCCTATCCAGCCATCCGATATTCCCGTGGCCCGGGAGTTGACCTTCCGGTCCGCAGACCTTGCGGATACGGAAACGCTCACCGGTATCTCCCGCATCTCCGATCGCATCGGCCGACTGCCGCTGGTGGGGGGAAACCGCATCGAGGCACTCATAAACGGGGAAGCCGCCTACCCGGGCATGCTCGAAGCCATTGAAAACGCAAAAGAAAGGGTATTTCTCTCCACGTACATATTCGACACCGACGATACCGGCCGGCAGTTCGTCGCCGCGCTTGCAGCCGCCGCCGGACGGGGCGTGGATGTACGGGTAATCGTGGACGGCGTGGGGGAATACTACGCCTATCCCCGGGCAAGCGTGCTTCTCAGGAAGGAGGGCATCCGACATGTCCGGTTCCTGCCGCCGAAGCTGATTCCCCCGATGTTTCACATTAACCTCAGAAACCACAGAAAAGTACTGGTTACAGACGGGGATACCGGATTTACGGGCGGCATGAATATCGGGGACCGGCACATGGTCGGAAAACCACCCTTCGGGGAGCGGGTGGCGGATGTCCACTTCCGGTTCGCCGGCCCGGTGGTCCGGCAACTGGAGCAGTCGTTTATCGAGGACTGGTCATTTTGTACGGGGCGGGCCATCGCGCCCACGAAGCGGGCGTCGGGGCCGGCGGGGGAATCGGTGTGCCGTACGCTTATCGACGGCCCCAACGAGCCGGAGCAGCAGGTGTCCAAAATTCTGGTGGGGGCGGTGCAGACGGCACGAAAAAAGGTCCAGATCATGACGCCTTATTTCCTGCCGTCCACCGAAATGATCTCGGTTCTGCAGTCGACCGCCCTGCGGGGTATCCGGGTTGAAATCGTCCTGCCGGAGGTCAACAACCTCCCTTTTATCCAATGGGCGAGCAACAACATGCTGTCCGATCTGCTTCAATACGGGGTCCAGGTTTATTTCCAGCCGCCGCCTTTCGTGCATGCCAAGCTGTTCGCCATCGACGGCATATACGCCCAGATCGGCTCGGCCAACATTGATCCCCGCAGCCTCCTTCTCAATTTCGAGTTGAACGTGGAAATCTACGACGGGGATGCGGCGGGCAGGGTTTCGGAGCATATACACGAGGCCGTCCGGATATCGCGGCCCATCACCCTGGATATGATCCGGAGCCGCTCGAAGCTGGCCAAAACAAGGGATGCGGTGGTGTGGCTTTTCTCGCCGTATTTATGACGGCTTCGTAAAAAAGTCCAATATCTGCGTTACGCGCGATTTCTCAGAATTTCACGTACGCCAAGTGCTCTGTATTCTTCGAAATCGAGCAAGCCTTGATCTTGAACTTTTTACAAAGCCGTCAGATCGAGACTTTTTACGAGTGCATCATTTATAAGAGTCAGGAAAATGCACGGCACGCCGGTTATCAGAAACCGATGTTTCCCGCATTCCGCCGGCGGTTTTCAAGGTGCTCGTGGGCGCCTTCCCGGATCCTGCGGGAGCGTTTGTGGATGACGGCATACCCGTAGCGGACGTTCTTGCTGAAAAGATCCGTTGCATTGTTGATATTGGTCCGGATCTTCATGGAATTGGAGGTCACCTTCCGCAAAAACCCCACCTCCTTGCCGATGGTCCAGGTTCTTTTCTCCCGCAGGGCCGCCAGAAATGCCGCCGGGTCTTTTCGGCATGCGGCATAGGTTACCGCGGTGCCCATCTGGAAGAGGTTGTGGCCGTCGGAGCCCGCGGTCAGTCCGGTGTTCATGTTGAAGCCCAAAACACTGGACTTGAGGTTCCACCGATGCATATTGCCGCCGTTGATCACCTCCACGGCATCGGCCATTCCCAAAAGCGATCGCTGGCGCTTCCTGCTGAAAATGGGATTGCACACCCCGGTATAGGCGGCACAGTATGGATGGGGAAAAACAACGACCCCATTGTGTCCTTTGGCGGAAGATACAATCGATTCCATGCTCATGGCGCATGAGGTCATAACATTTTTTCCCAACCACGGGGCCACTTCCGTCTCATAGAAGCCTATCAGCTCGTCGATGGCGGAAAAATAGACCAGGATATGGGCTCCCTCCCGGGCGGTGATCTCGATGCCGGGAATCGAAAGGATATCCGTATGGCGGGCCATTTCAACGGCTCCGGAGATGGCGTTATGATCGGTTATGGCAATGCCGATCCCCAGTCTGCGGACTCTTTTGGCGATAGCATCGATGGAGTTGATCCCGTCGGAGTGGCGGGAATGAAAATGGAGATCCAACACCGTGTAGTGTCGGCTGAGCTCCTCCATATCCGGTTTTCTGAAAAGGACCCGGTGATTGTCTTCAATATCGGAAACAGTGAAATCTTCGCTTTTTACAGCTTGAGGAAACATGGCTTTTGCATTCGATTTGTTTTTGCTATAGGTGCTATAATAGTGTCCGCACGAAAACCGGCGATTTTTCATCAAGCTCAAGGCCGGCGAAAAAAGACTGTTTTCGTTCAGGCGCTATAACGGAAGTCGCTAAAATACTTGCACCGTCAATAATAAGATGGATCATCCTTCAAATCAAGGAGGGAAAAAATAAATTCCAACTGGACCATAAGCGACCTCATTGACCTGGAATACTTTCTGGGCGCGGGAAGCGCAAACGGCGGGGGAGATCCCGGATTCGACCGTTCGGTATACCTGTCATATACCGAAAAGCAGGGTGAGGCGCCCCGGGACGACACCCGGGGACGCCGGGATCTGATTCGTTACTGGCTGGAAAAACGCCGTAAACGGGAGGCGGGCGTCCAAACAGGGGGTGCACCGCTTCCCGGAGCCTCTTTTTCTGAGACCGTGCGGATCGCAAAGATGCTTTTGGTTGCTCTCGCAGCGATTTCCGGAGCCGGTCTTGTCTGGAGCCTTTTGTCGTATACGGGCAGGGAACCCGTCAACGTGTTTACCTTCCTGTGGGTGCTCGTGGTTCCCCAGGTGGGGCTTCTGCTGCTGCTCTTCCTGTCGCTTGCGGCCCGGAAGGCCGGGGCGGGCAAGACGCCGGGTATTGTCTACCCGGTCCTTGCAAGCGGCTTGCGGGCGTTGCTTCAAAAAACCGGCCGGCTCGCCGAAAAAAAACTCGATGCACAGAAAAAAAACCGGATCCGGGACGTCTATTTCCTTTTGGGCAAAACCCGCACCGTCTACGGCTCGGTCTTTTTCTGGCCCGTTTTCATCACCGCCCAGATCATAGGTATCATATTCAATGCGGGGGCTGCTGGCGCCCTTCTCGTCAAGGTGTCCATCACCGATCTCGCTTTCGGTTGGCAGACCACCCTGCGGCTTGCACCGGAATCGGTCCACCGGATCGTGGAAACCATCGCCCTGCCGTGGTCCTGGTTGTTTTCCCCGCCCACGGCCCATCCGGGCCTTGAGCAGATCGCCGGCTCCCAGATGACGCTGAAAGACGGCATGCTGCATCTTGCCACGACCGACCTTGTGGCATGGTGGCCTTTTCTGCTCCTGACTGTTTTATGCTACGGCCTTCTTCCACGCCTGCTTCTTGCGGCGAGCGGTATCCTGATGAAGTACCGGGCGCTGGCAAGGCTCGATTTCAGCCACGCCGCCTGCGACCGCCTGATCAT
>SLJY01000108.1 GCA_007134875.1 Desulfobacterales bacterium | reverse complement strand
TGGATGCCTTGATTTCGCTGATGGCGCTGTTCATCCGCTCCATGGAGGCGACCCCGCTTTCCACCATTTTAACGGTTTCCCGCACGGCCTGGTCCGCCTGGCCGGCGTTGTCCGCGTTATGGCGGGTCTGGGAAGCCATTTCCTCGAGCGATGACGATGTCTGCTCAAGACTCGATGCCTGCTCGCTCGCTCCCTCGGCCTGGGCCTGGCTTGAGGATGCCACTTCGCCGGAGGCCGATGAGACCTGATGGGCGCCCGCGTTAAGGGTTTCGACCGAGCGCTTCAATGGCTTGGTTATGCTTCCGGAAAGCAGCAGCGAAAGAAGAATGCCGATGGCCACGCATGCAAAGGATAGAAACAAAATATTCCAGCGCATGGCCGTGATACCACTGAACACATCCGCTTTATGGGCCCCCACGGCAATGGACCAGTTCGTGCCCGCAATGGGTGCATACCCGAAAAACCGGACCGAGCCCATGAACGGGTACTCATCGAATCCGGACGCTCCCCGGATCATTTGCCGGAACATTGCAGCCAGGGAGGCAAATTCGGGATTGGTTTCCGATTCTTCGATGAAGTTCCGCTGATCCATCACGAATTCCCGGTTACCATGGGCGATCAGAACACCGGTGGAATCAATGATATAGGCATAACCGGTTTCACCGTACCCGATATTATCCGTGATTTCGCTGAGAAGCGTCCCGTCCAGCCGGGCCAGCAAAACGCCCTGCACCTGCCCCCGGTCGTTTCTGATCGGCGCGGCAGCGATGAAGACGGGCCGGTTGACAACCCGGCTGATGATGATATCGGAAAATGCCGTACGGCCGTTCATGGCCTGCCTGAAATAATTCCTGTCACCCAGCTGCGCGGTGGATCCGTCCGGGTATCGCGCTTCGCCGTCCGGTGCGATAATACCCATACCCAGAATTCCCAGGCGTTCTGTCTCCTTTTCCAGTGCCGGGCGCTGCCTGGACCAGTCCATGGATTCGATAACATCCCTGGATGCAACCCCCTCCACGGCTATCCGGTAATTTTCAATATAGCGGCTGACAAGGCGCGCACCATCCTGAGCCATCAGGGGGATATTCTCCTCCACCTGCTCCTGCAAGGCCCCCGAGGACTGCACGAAAGAAAGCGTGCCGATGGCCGTTGAAGTAATCACCAGGAGCCCTATAATCCCGGCGATAAGTTTTTGTCCGATACTAAGGTTTTTCAGGTACTGCATTATGATCCCCCGTGTTATACGCATTATATAATATATTTTTTATTAAGCTTCTTATCGGCGTCATACAAAAAACGTTTAAGGGATCCGGCTATTTTCAAGGGCATTTCTATGCCGTATGGAACAGTCTTGCCATCCATGGCGTTGTTTGGCATGATTTCGTTTTGACGGCTTTGTAATAGTCCAATAACCGGGCCTGCGCGGGATCCTGACGAATTTCACGTGCACAAGATACACCGCATTCTTCGGTGATCGCGCAAGCCTTGATCCTGGCTTTTTTTACAAACCCATCAGATCGCGCTTTTTACGCCTGCATCATTTCATTTTTTACCGGGGAAAACACTTTGCAGACAGATTACCCTGAAGGCCTGAGATCGGTCATTGCCGATGAAATCGGGAAAGCCGAAAGGCGTTATACGCCTGGGGAGATAGAACGCAGGATCGCTGCGGCAAGCGGCGTTCCCGTGCGAACCGCAAGGAAGGTTATCCGGGAAATGATACGGGAAAACCGGCTGGCCTACACGCAACAGCTGGGACACACATTTATCGAAATATCGTACCGGCAGGTGGTGGATGTGGGAGAAAAGATCGTACTGACCCCGCCGGATATTGATTATGATCCGCCGCCGGGCGGCATCCGGATCCGAATCGCTTCCGGCGCCGCGTTCGGAATGGGCGACCACCCCACCACCCGCATCTCGCTTCGCCTGGCCGCATGGACCCTCCGCGAATTTTTTCCCTTTTCGGACTCAGGTGCTACACGGGCCATAGACATCGGGTGCGGATCCGGGGTGCTGGCCATCGGAGCCTGCCTTCTGGGGGTCCAGGAGGCTGTTGCCATCGATATTGACGCCTGCGCCCGCGTCGAAGCACGGGAAAACGCACGGCTAAACAACCTGGACGACCGCATCCGCATATCCGGCGAGGACGCAGGCGCCATTTCCGGACCGTTTCACCTGGTCCTGGCCAACCTGCGGTATCCAACCCTGGCCGCACTTTCCATAACCCTACGAAATTTTGCAGCCCCCGGGGCGGCACTGGTATTCTCCGGGTTCCGGGAAAATGAGCTGCAGGGAATTCTGGAAGCATACCCGCCGGAATCGTTTACCTTTCTCAAGACGCTTTCGGAAAACGGATGGTGCGGGGCGGCACTGCAATACGGCCCGTCCGATCTCCCGTGTGCCAAAAAGTAAAACGCCGCTGATAACCCGATCTGCAGGATGTCGATATCTCCCGGCAAACACTGACCTAAACTGAGCGTTCCAAATTTTTTAAAAATTAAAATTGACGGCTTCGTAAAAAGCCCAATATCTGCGTTACGCGCAATTTCTCAGAATTTCACGTACGACAAGTACGCTGCATTCTTCGAAATTGCGCAAGCCTTGATCTTGAACTTTTTACAAAGCCGTCGGATCGCGACTTTTTACAGGTTCATCAAAATTCGTATAGCTTTTAAGGACTTTAATCCATTTTTTTTTGCTCCCGCAGGCTGACGGCGTTTCGATCCCGATCCCGATCCCGATTTCGATTTCGATAAAACAGGATCCGGACTTTGTCCTGCAAGACGGCCGGAACCCTCCCCGCTTTCGTGTCTTCCCTGGATTTTTTCAAAAAATCGCTTTTGGCATTTGACAAATACAGACCGCCGATATATTTTAATAATCAATTGAATATTTGACCAATGAATACTCTAACGGCCGGGAACCCCTATGAAGTCAAAAGACCAGGCAGAAAAAGACAACGCAAAAGATACCGCCTACGAACAACTGGCCCGGATCGGAAAGGCCATGGCCGGACCGGGGCGCCTCAAGATACTTGACATCCTGCGAAACGGGCCTCGAACCGTGGAATCACTGGCGGAAGAAGCGGAAATGGGCGTTGCCAACGTATCGAGGCATCTCCAGGTGCTGCGGGGGGCGGGCATGGTGGATTCCGAAAAAAAGGGGCTGTATGTGACCTACCGCGTTGCCGACGCGCATGTCTGCGAATTTTTCTCCGCGATGTGCCGGCTGGCGGAAGCCCGCCTGGCTGAATTCGAAAAAATCGTCTCCCGGTTCGCGGACGGTTCCGAAGCCATGGAATCCATCGACCGCGCGGACCTTGTCAACCGACTGGAAAAGGGCGAAATCATCGTCATCGATGTCCGGCCCGAACCGGAATACCGGGCGGGACACATTCCCGGCGCCCTGTCGATCCCTGCCGAAGAGATGCCATCCCGTCTGGCGGAGCTGCCGCCGGAAAAAGAGATCGTCGCCTATTGCCGGGGACCCTACTGCCTCCTGGCGACCCGGGCTGTCGAAGTGCTGCGTGAAAACGGCTATGCGGCCCGGCGGATGCGCGAGGGAATCCCGGAGTGGCGGGCTTTCGGAATGCCGGTGGATAGCGGGGATCATCAACACGAACCCCTGTAACCTGTTTTATCAACGAGGAAGATCCAATGGCACAAACGACTGAAACGAGAAAAGGCCAATCCTGCACACAGGCCAAATCCATGTACACGAACATACGCCACACCACCCAGTTATTCGGAATTATCCTGGCGGTGCTGCTGCTGGGCCTGGGCATTTACTACTTCAACATTCTTTTTGTCATCGCCGCATTAGCGACGGCCCTTTTCGCAGGACGGGTTTTTTGCGGCTGGATATGCCCCAACGGCGCATGGCTGGACCATGTGATCCGGCGCATCTCCCCGAACCGGAAAATGCCCGGATTTCTGACCAGCCCATGGTTCGGATACGGGTTCACCGTGGTTTTTCTAGCGATATTCATCTACCTGCGAATATTTGTTACGGATGCTCCCTGGACATGGACGATCCCCATCGGGATGATGGCCGTCCAGATGACAATAGGGACGATTGTTGGGGCAATGTATTATCCTCGGGGGTTTTGCGCCCACGTGTGTCCCTGGGGCGTTCTGGGAAAGCTGTTGGGACGTACCGCCCCCTACCAGATGCAGATCCAGGGGAACTGCAAAAGTTGCAGAACGTGTGCAGCGACGTGTCCGCTCGGGGGCATTCTCGATGACGCCATCGACCGGGTAAAGGAAACCGGCCGGCCGGAAACTCTTTCCACCAATTGCATGCGATGCATGAATTGCGCGGGTGCTTGCCCCGCCAATGCCATCCGGTTCGGACCGGCGGAAGTTCAGGCGAACGGAGCCGAAGAGATTTCAGAGCCTGCAAAGGCCGCCAGGCTGCGGGAAAAAGCTACGGCAGAATCGTGATGGGCGTTCCGATTTCCACCGCATCCCATATGACGTCCATCTGATAGTTGCTCACCGCAATACAGCCTTCGGTCCAGTTGTACTGCTGCATGACAGGCGCGAGATGGCCGTATCCGTTGCGCTGGCCGTGAATCATGATATTGCCGCCGGGGTTCAGCCCCCGCCTTGCAGCCCTGGCAATATCCTGTTCATTGGGGTAGGATATTCGAATCGACTTATAGAAGGCCGAATCTTCATTCTTGAAATCGAGAATATAATTGCCTTCCGGGGTCCGGTTGTCCCCCTCCCGCTTCTTGTGGCCAACCGGGTTGGCGCCGAAAACCACAGGAAAGGACTTGAACACCTCGCCGTTTTCAATCAGATACAGCCTGGCCTCCGATTTTACGACCAGTACCAGATCCGCTTTAGGGGCGGCAAAACAAACGCACGGAATTAAAAAAACAAGCAGAAAGACAATTCGTTTCACAACGTTTCCTGAAATGCCTTTGTATCAAGAGCGGGCGGGGTCGACCGACGGCCAACCGACTGCAATAAACCTTGTATAAACCATTCTATGCCGGCAGGGCAAGGATTTTTATACGGTCTTTGACAGCGCCGGCATTGGAATTACAATTTATTAAATAGTGCCCGAACTAAAACCAGGATTTTTCGTCAGCACACCCTGTATTCCTTGACAGCAAGTCCACACAAGAAAAGACTGTTTTCGTTCAGGCACTAAACAGTGAAGGCTTTTATCAATTAGGCCCAATCTGCGTTTAGCTCATGGATTGTGCAAACGGAACAGACAAAGAAAAGGACGCTTGATGAGCGAAGAAAAACCATGCAGCACCCCTGAAACCATGCAGGAAAACGGAAAACCCGTCGGCGATTCCAGCGTGATCGTATCCCAGGTAATGCAGCCTCCGGATGCCAATCCGGCCGGAAACGTTCACGGCGGAACGATCATGAAACTGATCGATACGGCGGCCGGGGTGGTGGCCGTCCGGCATTCCCGGTGCAACGCCGTGACCGCCTCCGTGGATCGCCTGGACTTTCATCATCCGGCATTCATCGGCGACTTGCTGATCATTTCGGCCAGTCTCAACATGACCGGAAAAACATCCATGGAAATTGGCGTCCGTGTCGAAGCGGAAACCCTCATGAGCGGCAAGCGGCGGCATATCGCTTCGGCTTATCTCACCTACGTGGCCCTGGATGCGAACCTGAAACCCCGGAATATCCCGCCGGTCATAGCCGAAACCGACGAGGAAAAACGCCGGAACCGGGAGGCCCAGGCCAGGCGGAAGGCGAGGCTTGCTGAAAAACATTTTGAAAGAGCGTCCGAAACCTGAAGCGGGCGGAAAAACAGTGATGGAGAGTCGGGATAGAGGGGGAATGTGGATCGACTGCGATCCCGATTTCGATTAAAGACAGAAACAATGATGCACTCATAAAAAGTCTCGATCTGACGGCTTTGTAAAAAGCCCAGGATCAAGGCTTGCGCGATACCGAAGAATGCAGCGTACCCGGCGTACGTGAAATTCTGAGGAATCGCGCGTAACGCAGATATCGGGCTTTTTACGAAGCCGTCAACAATGTAAGGGAGGGGTTTATTATGAAACAACCAGCAACCCGAATCCTGGGACGTACGGGAAGAGAGATAACCACGCTGGGGCTCGGAGGCCAGGCGTCCATCCAGTGGCCCGGCCCCGGGTCCGATCCGGTCGCCATTATCGAAAAGGCGCACCAACTGGGCATCAACTATATGGATACCTCGAATATCTACGGGCCCAGCCAGAAGCATTTCGGCGAGGCATTCCGGCGACTGGGCGTATCGCCTTCGGCTGCGGGCTACGATCCGGAAGCCCGCAAACGGCTCTTCGTGGCCACCAAGACGCATATCCGCACCGCACGACGGCCGGAAGGCGAACGCTTTCCAACGGATTTCAGCGAAGGGATGCTCGACGAGTGGAACGTCTCCACGGCCGTGGACGACCTTCGCCGTTCCCTGTCCCTTCTGTTCGGAGACGGCCGGGGGGAATACCCGGAAGCGGCGTATCTCGATTCCGTGCAGATCCACAACATCAATACCCAATCGGAAATCGACATGATATTCGATGGAATGGACAATCCCTCGCCGGAAAGACCCTGGTTGGGAGCCCTTCCGGCACTGCTCGACTTCCGGGAAGGAACCGACCGGACCGGCCTGAACCCGAAGCGGGAAAAACGGATCCGCCACATCGGCATCACCGGGCACTGGAACACGGCCGCCCTGGTATACGCCATCCGAAAAGACGTCTTCCGCATCATCGATACTCTGCTGGTCACCATCAACCCGGCTGACCCCCTGTACATGTCCCACCGGCACAACGCCATTGCAACGGCGACTGCGGCCGGCATGGGCGTGATCGGCATGAAAGTCTTCGCGGACGCGGCCTATTACCACAAGGGCGCCTATTTTTCAGGAAGCCCGGAAGATGTCTACCATAAAGTCGGCTCCGACGAACTGCCGAGCCGCGAACTCATACAATACGCGCTTTCGGTGGGAGGCATCTCCGGCATTATCGTCGGCATCGGCCACGTGGACGACGATCCGGCCCGCTGCCAGCTCACGGCCAACCTGGACGCCGCGCAGATGGAAAAGCCCCTGGATGCAAAACAGATGGAAGAAATCGAAAAAATGCTTGCGGCGACCGGAAAAACATCGGCCAACGCCTATTTTCAGCGGAAATCCGAAGGACTTACCCCGCCGTCAGGGGTTTCGGCGGAATCGGACTCCCCTATGCCCCTGATGAATCGCCTTGCGGTCCGGGTGAGTTGGGATGCCTCGTACGCCGGGGCCCATCCCGTGGAACGCTACGAAATACTGCGCGATGGAGAGATTATCGGGACCGTCCCCCATCATCCCCAGACTTCCCTGGAAAAGTTTCACTTTGATGAGCGCTTCCGGGAAGACCCGGGAACGAGGACGTTCTCCTATGCGGTTCGGGCGGTGGATTCCGCGGGCAATACGGCCCAAAGCCCGGCCGTCGAGGCCGGCCCGTCCGCCGCGGCATAAACGGGAACCATTTTGTGGTTGAACGAAAACACGGTTTTCGTTCAACCACTATTTAACCTCCCGGTTCTTCACCGAGCGAATCTCCCCGGTTTCGGCAAGAAGCTTGAACACCTTGTAGCTCCGATCGCCGACGAAAACGGACTTGCCCACGCCGCCTGCTGCGACGGGGCTCTTGTAGCTGAGCGTGATGATCCAGAAACGGTCGTCGTCGCTCAGCTCCGCTTCTTCGAAAAGGATCTTTCCCAGGTCATAATCCGGATAAAGTTTTTTCAGGTGCTCGACGGCCCTGGCGGAAGCTTCGTTGACATCGATCATGGTGGTTTCTCTATTCAAATTGGTAAGAAATGACAGCTTTTAGTGCGTGTTTCAGGAAATGATGATTTTCTCCCGGGCGATCTCCGCCATCAGGGAAAAAAGCGTCAGCACGTCCGGCGGAACATGCGACGAATCGAACTCGTGGTACAGGCGATGAACCATGATGACGATGCGCTCGGCATCGGTCAGATCCGAGAACCTGCCTGTCGCCATCTCCGCGGACGCCTGCCCGGGGGATTGTCCCGCATCGAAGCGTCTGCGGGTTTCACCGTAAATCTCCTCGAGCACGGCCCGGCACCGGGCCACTCCTTCCTTGTCGGTTACAGGACCGTGACCCGGCACGATGATATCCGCATCCAGCCAGAGAATGCGCTCGATCGCCGCGATCCAGTTTTCATAGGGGCCCGTCCACATGATCGGCATACCGCCCACGAACAGGATATCCCCGGCATACAAAACCCCCGCATCCGGCACATGAACCATCAGGTCGCCTGCCGTATGGGCCGGACCAACCTCCATCAGGCGGACGATTTTCTCTCCCACTGCAAGTTCCATTTCCCCTTCCACGAAAATCGTGGGGTACGCCACTTCAATACCGGTAAAATCGAAATCTCCGAAACAATGAAGGAAATACTTCCCCGCATCGCCCATTGAAGGGGCGCCGGCGATCATGTCGGCCATGAGCGAGGGCGGCGTCTGGTTCATGTCTTCCGTGCATCTGCGCGAAGCCACGATTTCAGCCCCGGTCACGAGCTGATTTCCGTAGACGTGATCCCCGTTGCCGTGGGTCAGAGCCAGGTACTGCCAGCGCAGGTCGGGACCGGCGACCTCATCGTATGCGGCTAACATTTCCCGGGTGAGATGCAGGTCGAACAGTGTGTCCACCAGCAGGCCGATGCGTCCGTCAACCACGACTCCGGCATTGGAATAGCCCCATGAGCCGTCCGGCTGAATCCATGCAAACGCACCGCCGCCAAGGTCATGGACGCCTTTT
>SLJY01000028.1 GCA_007134875.1 Desulfobacterales bacterium | reverse complement strand
CATGCTGTTAATTGGCGAAAGCTTGAATGTCATGTCCAAGAAGATCGGCGGCGCCATGAAAGAGCGCGACCCGAAGCCGATCCAGGAAGAGGCCCTGTTCCAGAAGGAAAAGGGAATGGATTACATCGATATCAACCTGGGACCGGCCAAGAAGGACGGTGTCGAGTTGATGCCCTGGATCGTCAAAACGGTCCAGGAAGTGGTCGACCTGCCGCTGGCGCTTGACACCTCCAATATCGATGCCATCGAAGAAGGGCTCAAGGTGTACAAGGAAACCGCCCTCCCTCCGCTGGTCAACTCGATCATGGCCCGGCCGGAGCGCTATGAAAAGATGATTCCCATCGCCGCGAAATACAACGCGGATTTTATCGCCCTGCTGTGGGGGCCTGAAGGCTTGCCGCGCGACGAGAACGAGCGGGCGGCGCTTTGCGTGGAACTGCTCTACGCGGCCAATGAAGCCGGCATTGAAAACGACCGGATCTGGGTTGACGGCATCGTTACCCCGGTCAACATTCAGCAGGACCAGCTGGTCAGCCTCATGACCTTCTATGAAATGCTTCCGGACATTGCCCCCGGTGCAAAGAGCACCTGCGGCCTGTCCAACATTTCCAACGGTCCCCCGGCGTACCTGCGTCCGATTCTGAACCAGACCTACATGGTCATGCTGGAACGTTACGGAATGTACTCCGTAATCTCGGATCCCCTGGATGAAAAGCTCACCGAGATCGCCAAGGGCAAGCGTCCGGACATCGTTGAAGTCATCAACAAGGCCATGGACGGAACCGCACCGGATCCCTCTTCCGTGGAAAAGGAACTCGCCGACTACATCAAGACGGTCGACGTTATTCTCGGCCGCAAGCTCTATTCGGATTCCTGGTTGGAGCTGTAGGCAGCGTTTCAAGCGCCATACCAAAGCACAAGCACACACAAAAAAGCCCCCATTTGCATCACTTGCAAATCGGGGGCTTTGAGTACGGATGGGGGACGGGATGGGGGACGTCCTTAACTTATTAACTTGTCCATGGCCAATGATAACAACGAATACTGCATCTCCTTAGGGATAAGTTAATAAGTTAAGGACGTCCCCGTCCCCTGCATCTCCTTAGGGATAAGTTAATAAGTTAAGGACGTCCCCGTCCCCCATCCCGGGTAATACGCCATGTATTCTTCCTTCGTGGGTATTTTTCCGAGTATGGCCGATATGGCGGCCAACTCGGCGGAAGCAAGAAAGACGGCGGTGTTGTTCCCCATGCGGTTGGGGAAATTGCGGGTGGAGGTGGAAACCACTGTGGTGTTGTCCGCCACGCGGGCCTGGTTACCCATGCAAAGCGAACATCCCGGCGTTTCGATCCGGGCCCCTGCCCGTCCGAATATGGCGAAATACCCTTCCTGCTTCAGCATTGCGGCGTCCATTCGGGTGGCCGGCGCAATCCAGAGCCGGGCGGCGGCTTTGCCGGCCCCTGCCAGGATCCGGCCCGCGTTTCTCAAATGCGCGATATTCGTCATGCAGGAGCCTATGAACACCTCGTCAACCCGGGTTCCGGCAACCTCGGTCAGCACCCGGACGTCATCCGGATCATTGGGACACGCCAGGATCGGCTCGGTAATTTGATTGAGATCCACATCGAGTGTTTCGGCATACTGCGCATCGTCATCGCGGACCAGCAGCACCGGATCTTTCAGCCAACCCTCCATCATCCCGATACGTTCGGAAAGCGTCCGGGCGTCGCCGTAGCCGGCTTCGATCATTGATTGCAACAACGTGACGTTTGCCTCGATAAATTCGGCAACCGGCTCCCGCTCCATGGCAATGGCCGCGGCGGAAGCGGAACGTTCGGCTGATGCGTTGGTCAGCAGAAACGCATCCTGCACGCTCATGCCGCCCAATCCTTCCATCTCAAGGATCCGCCCGGAAAAAGCATTTTTCTTGTTCGCCTTGTCCACCGTGAGAAGACCGCGTTCAATGGCGCAAAGCGCAATGGCGTTTACCACGTCCCGGATCGTGGTTCCCGGCCGCAGCTCTCCCTTCAGGCGGACCAATACGGATTCGGGCATATCCAGCGGCATGAAGCCGATGGCGGCTGCAAATGCGACCAGCCCGGAGCCCGCCGGAAAGCTGATACCCACCGGAAACCGCGTATGGGAGTCCCCGCCGGTGCCGACCGTGTCAGGAATGATCATCCGGTTGAGCCAGGGATGGACAATGCCGTCCCCGGGGTAGAGGGACACACCGCCGCGGTCCCGGGTAAACCGGTGGAGGCTTTCCTGCATTTCCACATCGACGGTGCGCGGGTAGGCGGCGGTGTGGCAGAAAGACTGCATTACGAGATCGGCCTTGAACTTCAGGCAGGCCAGTTCATTCAGCTCGTCGCGGGTCATGGGGCCGGTTGTGTCCTGGGAGCCCACCGTGGCGGTTTTGGGCTCGCAGTACGCACCCGGGGGTACGCCTTCCACACCGCAGGCTCGGCCGACCATTTTCTGGGCGAGCGTGTATCCCCCCTTTTTTTCCGCGGGAAACTCGCTGCGGGAAAAAACATCCGGTTTTTCCCATCCGAGCATTCCGGCGGCCTTGTCCGAGAGGCTCCTGCCGATGATCAAAGGGATCCGGCCCCCGGCGCGTACCTCGTCCAACAGTCCTTTTGTACGGATTTCAAATATCGCGGTGGTCTCGCCCGTATCCGAATTGTAAATCCTTCCCTCGTAGGGATGAATGGACAAGGTGTCACCGTTTCGGATTTTCGATACATCGCATTCCAAAGGAAGCGTACCGGCGTCTTCCAGGGAGTTGAAAAATATCGGCGCGATTTTGCCGCCGATGACATATCCGCCAACGCGTTTGTTCGGAACGTAGTCCATATCCCTGCCGATATGCCACAGCAGGCTGTTGGCGGCTGACTTCCGGGATGAGCCCGTTCCGATCACATCGCCTACAAAAGCCAAAGGATGTCCCTTGGCCTTGAGCGCCGCAATGGTTTCCACGGGGTTTTCGATCCGGTTTTCCAGCATGGACAGGGCATGCAGGGGAATGTCGGGCCGGCTCCATGCCTTGCCGGCGGGCGAGAAGTCGTCGGTGTTGATTTCCCCTTCAACGCGGAATGCCGTGACCGTGATGGATTCCTGAATTGACGGGCGCCTTTTGAACCATGCGGCTTCCGCCCATCCTTCCATAACACGCCGGGCTCGGGCGTTGCTGTCTAAAAGCCGCTGGACGTCTTCGAAGGCATCGAAGATAAGGATGATATGAATCAGGGCTTCCGCGGCATCGGCTGCAAGCCGGTCGCTGCCCAACAGCCCGATCAGGTGGCCGGTGTTGTATCCGCCGCGCATGGTTCCCAGTAAAAAAACAGCATGCTCCGGAGAGACCAGCGGGTTTTTCACCGTCTCCCAGGCAATGTCTTTCAGAAAATCCGCCTTGATCCGTGCGGCTTCATCCACGCCCGCGGGCACCCGGTTTTCAAGGAGGTGCACCAGGGTTTCCGGCGCGGTTTCCGGGCCGGCTTCGCCGGGATCGGAAAGAAGCGCCACAAGTTCCAGAACCTGGTTTGCGGTAAGGGGTTTCGGCGGAATGCCCATGGCTTTCCGCTCGGCCGCATGTTGAAGGTATTCATTGATCATAGTATTATCGTCTCTTTCCTGTTTAGTGGCTGAACGGAAACCGTCTTTTTCGCCGTCCTTGACCTTGACGAAAAAACCCTGGTTTTCGTTCGGCCACTACTTATCGGGTTTCATCCTTCATTGCACAATCCATTGCCGGTTTCAAGGCCGGCCCATGTAGATGCTATATCTCCGAGCCCGCTTTGAATCCCTGGTGAATCGCGTCAAAGGCCTGGCCGATATGTCCGGCATCACCCACCACGCTGTACGCTATATTCATCGTTTTGACCGCTTCCTCCAGCGCGTTGTCCGGACGGGAACCGGCGGCGATCACCACCGTGTCGGCGGCTACTTCCTCGATCTGCCCCTCTACGGATTCCATGCGGATACCGCCGTCGGTAATCTGTGCGGCCGTGGTGGCGACCCGGGTTTCGATTCCGAAGCGTGAGACATCCTGGAGCATGCCCCAGCGGGTCGTCTTGCCGAAATCCTTGCCGATTTTTTCGATCATTTCGATGAGGGTCACTTTCTTGGTTCCTTTGATGGCCAGCTCATAGAGTGTTTCCGGGTCTTCTGCGCGGTTGACCATCAGGAATTTGAGGGTGTCTCCGGGCAGCGTTCCCTTTTCTGCGAGGAAAAGGGCGGTTTCAACGCCGACGGCGCCGCCGCCGACCACGATCACCCGACGGCCGGTATACACGTTTCCGGCAAGCACATCCCAGGCCTGGACCACGTGTGCCATTTCCACGCCGGGAATGGGAGGCGTCATGGGCATGCCGCCGGTTGCGATGATGACATGATCCGGTTTTTCGTCGCCGATGATTTTTTCATCCGCTTTTATTTCCAGGTGCACCTTGATACTGCGGCATAGCAGCTGGTTTTCAAGGTCACGGGCCAGCTCGATGAACTCTTCGCGCCCCGGAGGGGCGCCGGCCAGGTGAAGCTGGCCGCCCAGGCGGTTTTGCTTTTCGTATAGCGATACGTCGTGACCCCGGTCGGCTGCGGCAATGGCCGCGTTCATGCCGGCCGCCCCGCCGCCGATAACCAGGACCTTTTTGGTCGACACCGCCTTTTTAATCGCTCGATCGCGCTCATGGCCTGCCATGGGGTTGCACAGGCACTCGATGTGTTTGAGCTTGAAAAGGTTGTCAAAACACCCCTGGGCGCAGGCCACGCAGTGGACGAGCTCCTTTTCCCTGCCTGTCCTGGCTTTTTCCGGGAGGAAGGGATCCGCGATAAGGCTTCGCCCCATGGCGACCATATCGCACATGGCGTCGGCGATCATCTCCCGCGCGGTTTCCGGATCGTTGATGCGGTGGCTGGCGATGACGGGTACATCCACGGCTTCCTTGATTCCCCGGGAAAGATAGGCGAACGCGCCCCTGGGAACAGCGGTGGTGATCTGCGGAACCCTTGCTTCGTGCCATCCAACGTTGATGCACAGTGCATCCGCGCCGGCTTGTTTTACCAGCTCCTTTGCATATTCCTTGAGTTCTCCGCGCCCCTGGCCGCCGGGCATGAAATCGTTGCCGTTCATGCGGACGATGAGCGGGTAATCCGCACCTACGCCACGGCGGATGGCCTCCATGACCTCTATGCCGAAGCGCATGCGGTTTTCCAGGCTTCCGCCGTATTCGTCCTCCCGCTGGTTGGTCAGCGGGGAAAGAAACTCGCTGATGAGGTAACCGGTTCCATGGAGAACCTCCACGGCGTCGTAGCCGGCTTCTTTCACGCGTTCGGCGGCTGCGGCAAAACTTTCAATGACGCCCTGGATTTCATCTTTTTCCAGGGACCGGGGCGTTTCCCGCGTCATCCGGGAGGCGATGGCGCTGGGGGCCACCGGCTGCTTGCCGTCCAGAAAGAAGGAATGGTTGTAGCGTCCGGCATGGTTGAGCTGAACGCAGGATCGCGCGCCGTTTGTCTGTATGGCTTCCGAAAGCCTTCTCAGGCCGGGGATGAACGCGTTGCTGTGGGCCCCGATGTTCATGGTGTTGCCGCTAAGCTCGTCCACCGTGGCGTATCCCACAGTAATAATGCCGGCGCCGCCTTTTGCTCGCTCCTCGTAAAAGGCGATCACCCGGTCGGTGATTTCATAGTTTTCCGCCATGTTCAGGTGCATGGCGGGCAGATAGATCCTGTTTTTGATTTCGACGGAATTGATCCTGATCGGTTCGAATAACGGGTCTTTCATGTATTCCCCTTTGCATATGATAAAAAGTGATTCTCATCGGTGCCCATAGTCCCCGGGATGTTAAACTCCTGGGTCGGAGCCGGCTGATATGGACTGATATGGGTGTTGTCGTTTTTTCGGAACTGTACTATAGTTTTTGTTCGTATGAAAGGGTATGGCTTCGCGGGAAAGCGCATTATCCCGACCGGTAATAACACATCTTACAGGAAAAGGATCATTTATGCAAAAAGGATATGTTCAGGTCTACACCGGCGACGGAAAGGGAAAGACAACCGCAGCCCTGGGGCTTGCCCTCCGGGCCGCCGGGGCCGGAATGAAAATCTATATCGGTCAGTATTTGAAGCAGGGATGTTATAACGAGCTGGAATCGCTCAAGCGGTATTCCGATCAGGTGGTCATTGAGCAGTTCGGCACCGGCCAGTATGTGTTCGGAGATCCCACAGACGAAGACCGAAATGCGGCGGCCAAAGCGTTTGACTCTCTTAAAAACGCCGTCATGTCTGGGGACTACGACGTGGTGATCATGGAGGAGGCCAACGTGGCGCTTGGTTTCGGGCTGATCGCGGAAGAAGAATTGTTTCGCGTAATCGATGAAAGACCGGACGGCGTCGAAATCGTCATCACGGGCAGGGGCGCCACGCCCGCGCTGATTGACAAAGCCGATCTGGTCACGGAGATGAAGGCGATCAAGCATTATTACGAGCAGGGCGTGCTGGCGCGCACGGGCATCGAAAGCTGAAACGTTTTTGCCGATGGATCAGAATGGTTTGTCGGTTTGCAGTTCAAAGCACCGGGTGTCGCCCTTTGCATTGAGGTCAAAGCTCCGCTCGCAGAAAATCAGCTTTCCGGAATAATCGACCAGGATCACGGAGGAGCAGCGGGTGCCGTATACGCTGCTGGTGATGAAAACGGGCGAAAGCATCCGCTCCCATGTTTTCCCGACCCCGGTATCGGGCAGCGCTGCATCGACCGGGTGACTCCGGTCCGCCAGCATATCAAACAGCGCTTCCGGATCGATGCGTCCGGGGCCGCCTATGATATCCGAAAGCTTCCTTCGCACCGTTTCGACCTTCGGCCAGGGCGTGTCGAGCAAGTGATTGCTGAGCGCGTGAATCCCGGCCGTCAGCTTCGTGATGGCCCCGCCCCGGTTGGAATACCAGAAAAGACAATCGGCTGTGCCCGCAAGCAGATTGAAGCCGCCGTAATCGTTTTTGAGGGCGGCCACATTTTTCAAGTAGGCTTCGGCTTCCATGTCTTTTGCAAGAAAATCGCTTACCAGAAATCCCCTGGAAATACCGTTGCCGTATAACCCGCCCGGTTCCCGGAAGTTGGTGAGCGCCGCGATTTTTCCTTTTCTGTTCACTCCCAGCCATGTCCCGCCGCCCTTAAGGTCCCTTCCGGCAAGAATATCCGGACAGTCCTCCCAGAAGTCTATGGGTGCGGTGGGGCGGTCATAAAATTCATCCCGGTTGGCCGCGATGATAAGGGGGTATTCCGGGTGACTGCGGTATGCGACGGCGATGGTGCACATGGGTTTTTCAGGGGCTCCGCTGTGATTTAACCTTGTTTTTACTGTCGGATTTTGCTAAATATTATCATTTTACGAGGATAACAGGGATTTGATGAAAATCAAGGCAAATCCTTGTAAGCCCCGGATCGGCTTTTCGGCCGTTCCGGTCGGCAATACCCGTTTGCCGGTTCACAAGTCAATCCATAGAGCAAGGAGGGTCTGAGTTATGCAGGATGTTGTTATTGTGAGCGGTGCCAGAACAGCGGTCGGCGCTTTTGGTGGTTCATTGAAGGACGTCGGGGTGGTGGAGCTTGGAAGGACGGTGCTCCGGGAAGCTGTATTGCGGGCGGGGATTCGGCCGGCCCAGGGTGATGCGGCGAAAGAATGGGCCCCGGACCGCCTTCGGGATGAGCCGATTACGGATCTGGAAAGAAATGCGGGTACCTGGGACAGCAGCCTGAGCCCGGTAGCCATTGACGAAGTCATCATGGGCAACGTGCTGGCCGCCGGACAGGGGCAGAATCCCGCACGGCAGGCAATGATTCAGGCCGGTATCTGCAAGGAAACCCCGGCATTCACCATCAACAAGGTCTGCGCGTCCGGGCTGAAGTCGATCTGCCTGGGGGCCACCGCCATCATGGCGGGGGATGCGGAAATCATCGTGGCCGGCGGCCAGGAGAGCATGAGCAATGCGCCCATGGCCCTGCCCAAGGCACGCTGGGGACACCGCATGGAAGTAACGGGCAAAGGTGAAGTCCTCGACCTGATGGTCTACGATGGGCTTTACGAAATTTTTTACGGCTACCATATGGGTATGACGGCCGAAAATATCGTGGAAAAATACGGTATCAGCCGCCAGGAGCAGGATGAACTGTCCGTGCTGAGCCATAACCGGGCCATGGCCGCCATAAAGGACGGCACCTTTGCAAAAGAAATCGCTCCCGTGACCATTAAAACCCGCAAGGGGGATGTGGTCGTGGACACCGACGAGCGGCCCATGGAAACCGATATGGAAAAGATGGCCAAGCTGAAGCCGGTTTTCCGGAAAGACGGCACGGTTACGGCCGGAAATGCATCAGGCATCAATGATGGGGCCGCCGCAGTCGTCATGATGAGTGCGGCTAAGGCATCGGCGCTGGGCGTGACCCCTCTTGCCAAGATTACAGCCTTTGCCGCCGGCGGGGTCGATCCCGCCTATATGGGGCTTGGACCCATCCCGGCGATCCGGAAAGTGCTGAAGAAGACGGGCCGTTCCATTGAAGATATCGATATCATCGAGCTCAACGAGGCGTTTGCCTCCCAGGCGCTTGCCTGCATGAAGGATCTGAACATTCCGGTGGAAAAGCCCAACCAGGCGGGCTCCGGCATTTCGCTGGGACATCCCATCGGCTGCACGGGTACCCGGCAGACCGTAAGCGCTCTTTACCAGATGGAAAAAAGCCGGGCGCAGACCGCCCTGATTTCCATGTGCATCGGCGGCGGAATGGGAATGGCCATGATGATGGAGGCCGTATAATCGGATGGACGCTAAAGATGCATTTTGTAAGGCGACACTATTGATGCACCCGTAAAAAGT
>SLJY01000157.1 GCA_007134875.1 Desulfobacterales bacterium | reverse complement strand
TCGTCGGCCAGTATGATGGAAGGCCTTCCCACCATGGCCCGGGCCACGGCAACCCGCTGCTGCTCCCCGCCCGAAAGCGTCGGCGGGCAGGCATCCGGGCGGTCGGCCATGCCGACCTTCTCCAGGACCCCCATCACCCGCTCCCGGCTCTCCCGCCTGGAACCGACCCCTGCGGCCTCCAGGACCAGGGCAACGTTGTCGAAAATGCTTTTGTCCGGAACGAGGCGGTAGTCCTGGAAAATGATCCCCAGGCGGCGGCGGAGAAGCGGTATCTGCTTTTTCTTGATGCGGGTCAGGTTCATACCGTCCACGATGGCATACCCGCTGCTCATGGGCTCTCCCAGGTAAAGAAGTTTCATCAGCGTCGACTTGCCGGCCCCGCTGGGGCCGCTGATGAAAAAGAACTCGTTTCTGCGGATATCGAAGGTGATATCCACCAGCGCATCGGTCTCCCCGTAATGCTTGGACACTTCGTAGAGGCGGATGATGGTTCTTTCGGGATCAAACAGCATGTCCCTCCCAAAACACATTTTCCATTAGGCGATCGGCTTCGGATTCAGTTTATTCGGTTTATATTGACTGGGCCCGATCCAACTGGTAATGGATGATGAGAAATCGCGCGGGGAGTGCCGTCTCCGGTTTTTTTCGCGCGCCCCCACTGACGCTGAAAGAAAACGGCTTCTTCCCCTTCAGTGGGGGTTATCTTACTCAAAACCTGCCCATAAAATCAACCGTTTCTTACAGCGATGAGGGAAAGCCCCGGTTTTCCCGGAAAAGGCATATTGCATATGGAAACCATGAAATCCGAACTGATCCGGCTGCTGTGCAAAAAGTCGGTGAAATACAGCGACGAGCCGGTTTTCAAACTGGTGTCCGGAAAAACCAGCCGGTTTTACGTGAATTGCAAGCCCGTCACGTTGAGCCCCCGGGGAATATACCTGGTGGGGCACCTGGTCTTCGAGGCGGTGAAAAACGACAACGTCGGCGCGGTGGGCGGCCTGACGTTCGGCGCGGACCCCATGGCGGTGGCGGCATCCTTTGTTTCGGAGCTAAACGCCACGCCGATGAAAGCGTTTTCCATCCGGAAAAACAAGAAGGATCACGGCATCGCAAAATGGATTGAAGGGGACCTGGACCCGGGCGAACGGGTTGCCATCATCGAGGATGTCGCCACCACCGGCGGATCCACCATCAGGGCCATCGAACGCGCCCGGGACGAAGGGCTTGATATCGCCTCCGTGGTGGTTCTCGTCGACCGCCAGGAAGGCGGCATGGAAAACATCCGGAAGCACGTGGAAAAAGCATCGGCGATCATTGGCCGAAACGAACTGGTGGCGGCCTTGCGGGAATCCGGGGGGCGGTAATCAGGGGTCAAAGACCGGCAACCGGGAATCAATAAAAAAATATCGGGGATAACCATTATTCCCGCCGCTGCCGGCAGCTTCGCTGAAAGTCCGGCACCCGCACCGGCCGCGATTCCAGGAAAATTTCCCGCCCGCGGCTGTTACCGCTCCGGGATGTAGGTTGCGCATGCATCGTCGGATTCCCAGACCGCAACACGGGAAACCCGGTAGGCGGCGTCCGGCCCGTTTCGCCTTTCGAACTCCCAGGCGATATATTTCGCGATCTGCTCCGAAGAGGGGTTTGCGCCTGAAAAGGCAGGCAGTTCATTTAAAAACCGGTGATCCAGGGTATCGATGATCTCATTCAACTGCTTCTTCACGATGCCGAAATCGACCAGCACCCCGCCGGATGTCAGTCCCTTTCCAGCCACGCAGAATTCCACCTTCCAGTTGTGACCATGGAGGTTTTCGCATTTTTCCGTAACCTCCTTCAGTTGGTGCGCGGCCGCGAACCGGGTCAATACCTTGAGCTCGTACATGAATCATTCCTAAATGGCTATTGTGCGGCTTTCCGTCCACCGACCTTGAAAATCCGCTTGATCTTGGATGTGAATTTCTCGGATTCGAGATGGGCAAACTCCCTTAGGAGCTCCTCCTGGCGCTTGCTCAGGTGCTTCGGCGTCTTAAGAATCAACTCGACGACCTGGTCACCGGGGAGGCCGTTTCGGAGCGAAAGAACCCCCTTGTCCGGGATACGGATGGTGTCTCCATGCTGGACGCCCGGTTCAATGGTGATGGTCTCCTCGCCGGTGAGCGTGGGCACAGTCACTTCATCGCCCAGGGCCGCCTGTACGAAGGAAAGCTCGATTTTGCAGTAAATATCGTTGTCCCGGCGCTCGAAAAACTCGTGGGGCCGGACATGCAGAAACACGTACAGGTCTCCGGCAGGGCCGCCGCCGCTTCCCGGTTCTCCCTCTCCGGACAGCCTCAGTTTCTGGCCGTTGTCCACGCCGGCCGGGATTTTGATCTCCACTTTTTTCCTGGCCGCAACCTGCTGGCGGCCTCGACAGTCGGAGCATACGTCCCGGATGACACGGCCCGCGCCGCGGCATTGGGGGCACGCGCTTTTCACGGAAAAAAAGCCCTGCGTCCGCACGAACTGACCCGATCCCCCGCACTGTCCGCACGTTTCGGGCTCTGTGCCGGGCTTGGCGCCGGTTCCGCTGCATGTTTCGCAGGAGACCATTTTTTCGATCTCGATTTCGGTTTCCTTGCCGAATGCCGCATCCATGAAATCGATGGTCATATCATAGCGCAGGTCCGCACCTCGCCGTGCCCGAGCCCGTCCGCCACGGCCGGATGTCCTGAAACCGAAAAAATCCTCGAATATATCCCCGAAACTGGAAAAAATATCGTCGAAATCCTGAAATCCGCCTGACCTGCCGTTTTGCATACCATCCAGGCCGCGGTGACCGAACTGGTCATAAACCTGGCGCTTTTCAGGGTTGGACAGAACCTCGTAGGCCTCGGCCGCTTCCTTGAACTTATCCTCGGCTTCCTTGTCCCCCGGGTTCCGGTCCGGGTGATACTTCAATGCGATTTTTCGGTATTTCGCTTTCAACTGGGCAGCGTCCGCGCCGCGGTCAACGCCCAGTACCTCATAGTAGCATCTCTTCCCAGTCATAGTCGCCTGTTGCCAATTCCGTTTACAGTATTTGCGGTTGCGTGGATCTATGCCCGCCGGATCCTGAGCCATAAATAGCGGCTGAACGAAAGCCGTCTTTTTCGCCAATCGCTGCCTCCGGCTCAAATTTTGATACACTCGTAAAAAGTCGCCAACTGACAACTTAGTAAAAAGTTCAAGATCAAGGCTTGCGCAATTTCGAAGAATGCAGAATACTTGCCGTACGTGCATGTTTACAAGGCGTAAGCCGCAAATTCTGAGGAATCGCGTGTAACGAAGATATTGGACTTTTTACGAAGCCGTCAAATTTTAATCCTTAAATAACGCCCGGTATTCCTGCGGTTAAAATTTTCGCCGCCCTTGACCTTGACGAAAAATCCCGGTTTTCGTCCGGCACTAAATAACCAAACCGTTTTGAAAGCAGCTCGTATTATGCTATGGAGATACCCACCGGGCAAGTAAAATATCATCAAAATACCATAATGCATATACGAAGATTGTCAATGACCAAAATGCAACCCCCTTCCATCCGTACGATGTTCGACAGCATCGCGCCGAAATACGACTTTCTGAACCGCCTGCTGAGTCTTCGCAGGGATGTGTATTGGCGGCGGGAAATGGTCAGGGTCCTCGGCCTGACCGACCATGCCGTGGTGCTTGACGTGGCCTGCGGCACCGGCGACGTGATGCTGGAAGTTCTGCGGGAAAAACCAGGCGCCGCGGCCTATGGCATCGATTTTTCCGGAAACATGTTAGGCATCGCCCGGTCAAAGATCCGGGCGGTGCAGGCTTCGCCCCGTTTTGCCCTGATTGCAGCCGACGCCCTTGATCCGCCCTTTGCGCCCGATACCATGGACGCCGTGACCATCGCGTTTGGCATCCGCAATATCCATGACCGGAAGCGGGCGCTGGAGAATTTCCGGGAAATGCTTAAACCCGGGGGCGTTGCAGCGGTGTTGGAACTCAACACCCCGCCAGAAGGAATCCTCCGCTCGCTCTACCTGCTCTATTTCAAAAAGATTCTGCCCGGCATCGGCGGATTTTTTTCGAAAAACACGGGCGCATACCAGTACCTTCCCGACTCGGTGCTCGATTTCCCGACTCCCGCTGGATTCGCGCGCCTTATGAGGGAGGCCGGTTTTGCCGATATTGCCTGGAAATCGCTCAGCGCCGGGATTGCGACACTCTATATCGGAAAGAAACGATAACCCCGGAGCACACCCGGAGGCGCATATGAACGAAGAAAACCGACACGGAGACTTTCTTCTCCATAAGCTATTCGTTCCCGTGAATCAGCGCGGACACGTATACCCGTAAAAGTGGTGGAAGCAGTACCCCCCCGGATCCGACCAGGCGGCCTCCGTATCGGCCATGCACTGCCCGATCATCTGCTTTGACTTCTCCGCGTAGTCGGGGCGTTTTTCCTCTTCCTTCTTGCATGCCATGCAGATTGGCGTATGGTCATAAACGGACAGTATCCGCTTGTCATCCGCCTTCAAACCCGCGTTGCAGCGGGGGCATGACACCGCACAATCCAAAGCCTCTTTCCACTTGTCTGCCATTTTCCGGTTTCCTTTCCAGACGGTTGGTTGTAAAAAAATCCCTGCCTTTTTGCCTCTCAAAGATAACCGCCAATTCACCGGCTTCAAATCCGTCCCATCGTTTTTCCGGATCATTGGCCGGAACCGGGCCTTTTTTTGCCGCTCGGCGACAAGGAACGACCCCATAACGATTTGCCATCAGGATTTCTTGCCGGACGCCTTTCCGAAGGCATCGGCAAGTGTGTTGCATGAAGCGGCCTTTTCGCTGTTTCCTGCCTGATTTTTCCGGGGGGATTTTCCGGGCTTCGGGGCATTCCCCGCGCTTTTTGCACCGAGGTACTTTTCTTTTTTCCGATCCTTGCCGCCCTTTTCCGTGCCATCGCGTGCAGAAGGGTTTTTCATGGAAAGCGAAATCCGCTTCCGGTCGATATCGACCGCGAGCACTCTCACCTGCACCTTCTGCTGCACGCTGACCACTTCGGACGGATTTTTGACGAACCGCTCGGCCATTTCACTGATGTGGACCAGGCCGTCCTGGTGTACGCCGATATCCACGAACGCGCCGAAGGCCGTGATGTTGGTCACAATGCCCGGAAGCGTCAAGCCGGCAAACAGATCCTCCATGGTCTCGACTCCCTCGGCAAAGGAAAACGCCTCGAAGGCCTCCCGGATATCGCGGCCCGGCTTGGCCAATTCCGCAAGTATGTCCTTGAGCGTCGGGCGCCCGACCGTATCGGTCACGTAGCGGGCAATATCGATTTTCTCCCGGCAGGCGGCGTCGTCGATCAGCGCCTGGACGGTGACGCTTAGGTCGGCCGCCATGGCGTCGACCACCGGGTAACTCTCCGGGTGGACGGCGCTTGCGTCCAGCGGATTGACCGCGCCGCTAATGCGAAGGAATCCGGCGCACTGCTCAAACGCTTTCGGGCCCAGCCGGGGGACATCCATGAGTTTTTTCCGGGAGGCGAATGGACCGTTTTCCTCGCGGTGCGCCACGATATTTTTCGCAATGCCGCTGTTCAGGCCAGATACGTAGGCGAGCAGCGCCACGGATGCCCGGTTGACGTCGACCCCCACGGCGTTGACGCAGCTGATGACCACGTCGTCCAGGGCCTGCTTCAGATCCCGCTGGTCGACGTCGTGCTGGTACTGGCCGACGCCGATGGACTTGGGATCGATCTTGACCAGTTCCGCAAGCGGATCCATGAGCCGGCGTCCGATGGATACCGCGCCGCGCACCGTGAGATCATGATCCGGGAACTCCCTGCGCGCCGATTCGGATGCGGAATAAATGGATGCGCCGCTTTCATTGACCAGCAACACCTGAACCGGCCGGGAAAAATCGATTTTCCGGACAAGGGCCTCGGTTTCGCGCCCGGCCGTGCCGTTCCCCACGGCGATGGCCTCGATCCCGTGCTCCTCGCAAAGCCGCCGGATCTTCTCCGATTCCCGCTCTGGCCGGTCTTTGCCCGTGTGCGGATAGATGGTGTCGTGGTGCAAAAGCTTCCCCTGGCGGTCCAGGCAGACCACCTTGCAGCCGGTCCGGAATCCCGGATCGATCCCCATGACCCGTCGGGCGCCCAGAGGCGAGGCCAGCAGCAGTTGGCGGAGGTTGTCGGCAAACACCCGGATGGCTTCCTCATCCGCCTTTTTTTTCGCATGAAGCCGGGCCTCGGTCTCCATGGATCCGGAGAGCAGGCGCTTGTATCCGTCGGCCACGGCAAGCCGGACTTCTTCCGAATCCTTTCCGCTCCCCGTCACGAAAAGATCCGTCAGAATTAAAAGCGCCTCCGTTTCATCCGCCAGGATCCGGAAACTTAGCACGTCCTCCGACTCCCCCCGGCGAATGGCCAGCAGGCGGTGGGAAGGAATCGTCGCAAGGGGCTCCTCCCAGTCGAAATAATCCCGGAATTTGGCCCCGGCCTCCTCCATGCCTGGTATCACGCGGCTTTTAACGACCGCCTTTCCGAAAAAAAGATTCCGGAGGCGGGCGCGCGCCACTTTGTGCTCGCTTGCCGTCTCCGCGATGATGTGCCGGGCGCCGGAAAGCGCCTCCTCCACGGATGCCACGCCCTTTTCCGGATCCACGAAGCCTTCCGCCGCGGCCCGGAGGTCGATTCCCCTTTGTTCGAATATCGCCTGCGCCAGGGGCTCCAGCCCCTTTTCCCTGGCCATGACCGCGCGCGTCCGCCGTTTGGGCTTATACGGAAGATAAATATCCTCGAGCTCGGAAAGACTCGCTGCGGCGGCCACCTTCTGCTTCAGATCATCGGTCAAATGCCCGTTTTTCTCCAGGGAACCCAGCACGGCCTGTCTGCGCGCGGCAAGCTCCTTTAACTGGTGGAGCCGGTCGCGAATCGTCGTGACGGCCACTTCGTCCAGGCTCCCCGTCTTTTCCTTGCGATACCGGGCGATAAAAGGGATGCTCGATCCCTCTTCCAGCAGGGCCGCCACGGCGGCCACCCGGGGAGCGGCAATATTTTCCTTGCGGGCGATGGTTTCGATAAACATTTCAGCTGACATGGGCTTTTGATATCCTTGAGTGTTTTATTCCAGTCGGATGGCCATCTCCGGGCAGACTTCCTGGCAGCAAAAGCAGGCAATGCAGGTCTTCTCATCAAGGATGGGCAAAATTTCGGCCCCGGCATCTTTTGCGGCATCTTCCATGGAAAGCGCCGCCACGGGACACTGATCCGCGCAGGTGCCGCATCCGGTGCACGCCTGTGCGTCCACCCGGGGGCGGACCTCCATGCGGTTGGCGATCAGCTCGTGCGCCGAATCGTCCCGGGCGATCGCATCGCCTGTCAGGGGAGGCAGTTTGAAATCCGGTATGGCCTCAAGCTTTCCCTCGATCCGGATGCTTCGGGGATCAAAATCCCCCAGGCCAGCTTCCCTGGCATAGCAGAGAAAACGGAGCGCTCCGGGATCGATCCCCATCATCTGCGCCATGACCGAGTCCACGGCAACGGCGTTATCGCCCGCGATAACGCAGCCGATATCCCTCAAATCCGGGGATGCCGGGCCGTTTCCTTCCATACCCACCACGGCGTCCACGATGAAAAAATCCGCCGGGCGCAGCATGAACACGTCCACCACGACTTCATGAAACCGCTCCGGCAAATCGGCGGCCTTGTGCAGGCGGGCCTTGAAAGCCCCGGGAAGGATGCCGTAACTGTTTTTGATGGCGCCGGTGACAATGGTCAAACCGTGGGTCTTGAACTTCGGAAGGCTGATGACCACATCGGCGTCGAGCACCTCGCGCGAGACGCTTACCTGCTCCATGTACGCCGGGTTGAAGGGAAGCTGCACCGGGTCGTGACCAATGTTTTTGTAATACCGCCCGGCAGCATCCAGCAGGCCGGTCGCCGCGAAACAGTCCCGGTTGGCCCCGTAGCCGTGGAGGCCTGGGTTGTCGCCCACCACCAGGGAGGCGGGGTCGGCTTTTCGGACCTTTTCCACCACGGCCGACAAAAGTGCCGGATGGGTGGTAACCCCGTCGGCCGGGGCCGCGGATCGGAGCACGTTCGGCTTGATCAGCACCTTTTTGCCGGCAAGATCCGGGGAGAAAAGCGAAAACGCTTTATCAACCGCGCGGTCGATATCGTCATAGGAAGCAGGGTGGATCAGAACGCTTGACATGGCGACTCCATGTACTCGAAATATCTGCAGGCTGGCGGCCTGCCCGGGTGGATCAACCGAAACGCATCCGGAAACATCGGGCCGGAACGAAAAAAGCCCCGGCCAGGCGGGGCTTTTTACAGGCAATTGGCTGAGGGTCCAGGATTCGAACCTGGGTTAACGGGGCCAGAACCCGTCGTCTTGCCTCTAGACCAACCCTCAAAACTGTCTATAAAATAACAAAAACTCGTTGCGTGTCAAGGCAATTTTTACTTTGTCTCCCTGCGGAGTGCCGAAACGCAGGCTTCGATGCGGGCGATGGCTTCTTCTTCTCCCAGCACTTCCATCATTTCGAAAATCCCCGGACTCGCGGTTTTTCCCGTCAAGGCCAGGCGAAGCGGCTGGGCGATTTTACCGAACCCCAAACCGGTCTCCTCCATAATGGCCTTGAAAACCGGTTCAAGCGATTTCTCATCCATCTGCCCGTTTGCGGCGGCATGTTCCTTCAGCCGGCCGGCCAGCGTTTCCAGCACATCGATGCCTTCGGGCTTAAGAAATTTTTTTGCGCCTTTTTCGTCGTAGGCCGTTGGTGCCGCGTAATAAAATTCCGCACCGTCCGCCATTTCCGCAAACGTCCTGGAGCGCTGCTGAAGCGTTTCGATGACCCGGCAGAGGTAGCTGCCGTCTTCGGCCGCAATGCCTTTCTGGGCAAGGAAAGGGCGCACGTGGGGTGCGAGCTTTTCCGGCGGCGCATTGTGAATATGCCGGGCATTTAAAGCCAGAAGCTTTTCCGGGCTGAACACGCCGGCGGATTTGCCGACGTTTTTCAGGCTGAATTTTTCAATCAGCTCCTCTTTGGTGAAAAACTCCTGATCGCCGTGGGACCAGCCCAGACGAACCAGGTAATTGAGCAGCGCATCCGGATAATAGCCCATGTCCCGGTAGGCAGTGACCGACATGGCCCCGTGGCGCTTGCTGAGCCGCGCCTTGTCGCCGCCAAGAACCATGGGTACATGCCCGAAAACGGGAATTTCTGCCCCCAGGGCGCGGTAGAGGAGGATCTGGCGCGGCGTGTTGGAAATATGATCGTCGCCCCGGATGATGGTGTTGATTCCCATGGTGATGTCGTCGACCACCACCGCGAGGTTGTACATGGGACTTCCGTCGCTGCGCCGGATGATGAAATCGTCGATTTCGTGGTTGGAAAACACGATGTTTCCCCGGATGACGTCCTCCAGTATCGTATTGCCCGCAATCGGCGCCTTGAAGCGGACCACGGCATTATCGGAAGATGAAAGCCCTTTTTCGCGGCAGGTGCCGTCATAGCGCGGGTTCTCCCCTCTTTGTTTCGCCGCTTCACGCATCTTTTCGATTTCTTCGGCCGTGCACGTGCAGTAATAGGCGCCGCCTGATGCGATGAGCTGGTCCACATGCTCCTGGTATATGGAATAGCGTGCCGACTGGTAGTAAGGGCCCTCATCATAGTCGATTCCCAGCCAGTCGAGCGCCTCGAAGATGGCATCGACGGATTTGGTCGTGGAACGGGCCGCATCGGTATCCTCGATGCGCAGGATGAATTTCCCGTTGTTATGGCGGGCATAAAGCCAGTTGAACAGGGCGGTTCGTGCGCCCCCGATATGGAGATAGCCGGTCGGACTCGGCGGAAAACGGGTGATGACGGTATCCATAATGCAATGGTTCCTGTTTTGTGATAATAATTTGACGACTTTTTACATGCTTGTCACGATTTGAATCCACGATTTCATAAAATTTTTTAACTTATCCCACATCCGACTGAAAATCAAGGGCGTTTCCATCAAGATACGCGTGAATTGTCTTGACATGCAAGTGAATTTGCCCTACTAGATACGTACTGTTTTTACGCCGGTAAAGAAATTTTTATATATAAATATCAAATAATTAGGAGATAAGTCATGGCTGTACCCAAGGGAAAAGTATCCAAGGCGCGACGTGACAAGCGCCGGACGCACCAGAAAACCGCAGCCCCCAGCATAGCCACCTGCCCCCAATGCGGGGAACCGGTCATGCAGCACCGGGCATGCGCGGAGTGCGGCACCTACAAAGGCAGAAACGTCTTTGAAAAAAGCGAATAGAACGCCTGGCCGGATCCGGCAGCTGCAACACCCCCCACCGGCAGCGGCGCGGCCCGCCACTTGAAATCGGTTTTTCCCATGGACGACCAGCAGAAACGCACCATCATCGTCACCGGTGGCAGCCGGGGCATCGGACGGGGTATATGCCTGGCATTCGCGGGAGCGGATAGCTGCGTCTATTTCAACTACAGCGGCGGCGAAGAAGCGGCAAGACATACCGAGGAGAAAATCCGGGCCGCGGGCGGCGACGGCCGAGGCATTCATGCGGACATGGCATCCGAAAAGGATCTGGAGGTGTTTTTCAGGACGGTCCTGGATGATACCGGGCGTATCGACGTGCTGATCAACAATGCCGGGATCACGAAAGACGCCCTGCTTCCCCGGATGAAAACCGGGAACTGGGACCGGGTGATGGACGTCAATCTCAAAGGCGCCTTTCTCTGCACGAAGCTCGCATCGCGCCCCATGATGCGCCAGAAAAACGGCCGGATCATCAACATTGCATCCATCGCTGCCGTTGCCGGCAACCCCGGGCAGGCCAACTACGCGGCGGCCAAGGCCGGACTCATTGGACTCACCAAGACCACCGCCCTGGAACTTGCGCCCAGAAACATCACTGCCAACGCCATCGCCCCGGGGTACATCGAAACCGACATGACACGGACAATCGATGAAACGAGATCCTCCGAAATCCTTGCGCGTATTCCCATGGGGCGGGTCGGCACGCCGGAAGATGTGGCCGGAGTGGCCGTATTTCTTGCATCCAAAGCAGCGGAGTATATAACGGGCCAGGTAATTCACGTAAACGGGGGTCTCTATACCTGATGCCCGAATGAAAAACCATGATTTTCCGCCAAGACGAAGACCAATACTTAAGGAAGACCAATACTTAAGAATGATGCACTCGTGAAACGCCGCGATCTGACGGCTTTGAAAAGAGTTCAGGATCAAGGCTTGCGTAATCGGATCAGAATGCAGGATACTTAGCGTGCGTGAAATTCACCGGGATTGCACGCTGGCTCATATATTGGGTTTTTACGAAGCCGTCAGGAATGGCGAAAATTTTAACCACAGGAATACCGGGCGTATTTTAGGGATTCAAACATAAACCCGAGGGAGTTACCAAAAGATGACCATTGAAGAAAAAGTGAGAAAGCTCATCGCTGAAAAACTGGATGTAGACTATAACGACGTGGTTCCCCAGGCGGCGCTGATCGACGACCTGGGCGCCGATTCCCTGGCCCTGGTGGAAATGATCATGACCATGGAGGAGGAATTCGACATCGAAGTTCCCGACGATGACGCGGAAATGCTCGTCACCGTGGAAAACGCCGTTGCCTACATCAAGGAGAAGACTGCGGCCTGATAAAAAACGCGATACCCTTTTTAGCCCCCGGGCGTATGGCCCGGTCCCATGTAAGGAAACCACAGATGAGCGCATTGATCATCGGCGCGGACCACGCCGGATACGAAATGAAAGAAGCGATCAAGCCGGTGCTTGCCAACCTCGGATATAAAGTGGAGGATATCGGCCCCTACGACGAAAATTCCGTCGACTACCCGGACTTCGGAGACCGCGTCGCCCGGGCTGTTGCCGCCGGTGAGTTTCCCCGGGGCATCCTGATCTGCGGCACCGGCATCGGCATGTCCATGGTTGCAAACCGCCACCCGGAAATCCGCGCGGCACTTTGCAACGACCTCTTTTCCGCCATCATGAGCCGGCGCCACAACGACGCCAATATCCTCGTCATGGGCGGCCGCGTAATCGGTACAGCGCTCGCCGTGGAGATTGTCCGGGCCTGGACCGAAACACCGTTCGAAGGCGGAAGACACGCAGACCGGCTCGAAAAGTTCTGCCGCTGCCGGCAGGCGATGCGCCCGCCTTCCGAAACCCAAGCACTATAAGGTGATAAATCCCATGAACAAAATGATCGATACCGAACCGGAAATGAAAGCCATCGAGATGTCCGACCCCGAGATCGCAGAGGCCATATCGCTTGAATACCGGCGTCAGAAAACCACCCTGGAACTCATTGCATCCGAAAACATCGTCAGCCCCGCGGTAATGGCCGCGCAGGCCAGCGTGCTGACCAATAAGTATGCCGAAGGTTACCCGGGACGACGCTATTACGGCGGCTGCGAGTACGTGGATATCGCCGAAAACAAGGCGATCGAGCGGGCTAAAAGCCTTTTTGGCGCCGAGTACGCCAATGTCCAGGCGCATTCGGGCTCCCAGGCCAACATGGCGGTTTTGTTCGCGCTGCTCGAACCGGGCGATACCATTCTTGCCATGGATCTGTCCCATGGCGGACACCTTACCCATGGTGCGGCCGCCAGCTTCTCCGGCCGATTTTTCAATTTTGTCCATTACGGGGTCGAAAAGGATTCCGGCATTCTCGACTACGAGCAGGCCGAACAGCTTGCCCGAGAACACCGGCCGAAAATGATTATTGCCGGCGCCAGCGCATACCCGCGCATCATCGATTTCGAGGCGTTCTCCAAGATCGCGCACTCCGCGGGCGCATGGTTCATGGTGGACATGGCCCATATCGCCGGACTGGTCGCTGTCGGAAAGCACCCGTCTCCGGTTCCCTACGCGGACGCCGTTACATCCACAACCCACAAAACCCTCCGGGGGCCGAGAGGCGGCCTCATTCTCGCCAGGGGGGAGCTGGGGAAAAAATTCAACAGCCAGATATTTCCCGGGATTCAGGGCGGACCGCTCATGCATGTTATCGCCGCCAAGGCCATCGCCTTTCGCCAGGCACAGTCGGAAGGATTCAAGGTGTACCAGGACCGGGTCGTCAAAAACGCCAAAACGCTGGCCGGCTCCCTCATGGACAACGGCGTGAAGCTCATCTCGGACGGAACGGACAATCACATGGTGCTCGCCGATCTTAGAAACCTTGGAATCACCGGCAAGATCGCCGAGGAAGCGCTGGAGCGGGCAGGGATTACCGTCAATAAGAACACGGTCCCCTTCGATACCGAAAGCCCCTTTGTAACCAGCGGAATCCGGATCGGAACGCCCGCGGTGACCACTCGGGGGATGAACGAAGAAGAAATGCTTACTATCGGCCGATTAATCATCGACGTGCTGAAGGATCCAGAAAACGAGACAAAAACGGCTGAAATCCGAAAGGAAGTCGAAACCTTGTGCAGCCGGTTTCCTCTTTTCCGGGAAGACTGATAACGATTAAGAAAACCCGAAACAACGGATAAAACCATGACCCCAACAGACCGGCGCCCTTCCTGGGACGATTACTTTATGGAGATCGCCCTGCTGGTGGCAAAACGCTCAACCTGCCTTCGCCGGTCCGTTGGCGCGGTCATTGTCAAAAGCCGGCGGATTCTTGCCACCGGATACAACGGTGCGCCCACGGGCATACCCCACTGCATTGAAAAAGGGTGCCTTCGGGAAGAACTCAACGTCGCATCCGGCGAGCGCCATGAGTTGTGCCGCGGCATCCACGCCGAGCAGAACGCCATCATCCAGGCGGCATACCACGGGGTCAGCATTCGGAACGGAATCCTCTACTGCACCAACCTCCCCTGCTCCATCTGCACCAAGATGATCATCAATGCCGGCATCGACGAGGTCTGCTTCCGGGAAGGATACGCAGACGACCTGGCCGCCGCGCTGATCGAAGAAGCGGGCATCCGGCTCCGGCGGATCGAAGGCGTCGGGGCGTATGCAGGGCCGTCCGTCGGGGAGCCTGCCGGGGAAACCGGTCCATAAGGAAGCCACGCCATGAAATGCCCCTTTTGCGGTGAAAACAACAACAAGGTCATCGATTCCCGGCTGAGCCGGGAGGGAAACGCGATCCGGCGGCGACGCGAGTGCCTCGCCTGCGGCAGACGCTTTACCACCTATGAGTACATCGAAGAAATCCCCCTGATGATCATCAAGAAAGACCGGCGACGCGAGCTTTTCAACCGTGAAAAAGTCCGCGCCGGCATTCAGCGGGCCTGCGAAAAGCGCGAAATCAGCATGAACGCCATCGAGTCCTTCGTTGAGGCCCTCGAGCGGGACCTGCGCGAATCCGAGGAAAAGGAAATCCCCTCCCGGGTCGTCGGCGAAAAGATCATGGCCAAGCTCCATGAACTCGACAAGGTGGCCTATGTACGCTTTGCATCGGTATACAGGGATTTCAAGGACGTAAACGATTTCGTGACCGAACTGAAGGACCTCCTCGACCAGCGATAACGGGCGGGCAGGCGATAAATTTTTCGCGGGCATGTCAGAGCCGGTTTGCCGCGCGGGAAGGGTTGAATGTGAGCGGAAATACCGATGAAATGTACATGAAAATGGCCCTGGAACTGGCGGAAAAGGGAAGAGGGTATACATCCCCCAATCCCCTGGTCGGGGCCGTGATCGTAAAAGATGAAACCGTTATCGGCCGAGGCTGCCACCGTGCCGCTGGACAGGCCCATGCGGAGGTGGACGCCATCACGGACGCCGGAGGAAACTGCAAGGGCGCAACCCTCTATGTCACCCTGGAGCCCTGCAACCATTACGGACGCACACCGCCGTGCACCCGGGCCATCCTTGATGCGGACATGGCGCGGGTCGTAGTTGCCATGGACGACCCCAATCCGGGGGTAGCCGGAGGGGGCAGTGCTTTTTTGGAAAGCCGTGGCATTACGGTTTCAACCGGCATTCTCCGGGAGGAAGCCCGGCGTCAGAACACCTTTTTCATCAAGCATGTCCAAACCGGCCTGCCCTATGTGATCGTCAAAAGCGCCGCAACCCTGGACGGAAAAATCGCCACCGATACCGGGGATTCCAAATGGATTACCGGGGAAGCCGCAAGAGTGCATGTGCACAGCCTGCGCCACGCGGTCGACGGAATCCTGGTGGGCGTCGACACGATCCATGCGGACAATCCCCGGCTGACCACGCGCCTGACAGGCGGCGGAAAACATCCCACCCGGATCATACTCGATACGAAACTGAGCATCCCGGAAACCGCCGGCGTCATCGATGAACATCACGCCGCCGGAACCATCGTCGTCGCCGGCGGCAGCCATGACGAGGGGAAAAAAGCCGCCCTCTTGGAAAAAGGCGTCCGCATTCTCACCGCGCCGCTGCGCGACGGCCGGATTGATCCGCAGAAACTCATTGAAATCCTTGGAAAAATGAACATTACCAGCGTTCTGGTGGAAGGCGGGAGCCGCGTGGCATCCTCCATGCTCCGGGCGGGGGTTGTTGATCGCATCTGTTTTTTTTATGCGCCAAAACTTCTTGCCGGAGACGGCATTTCCATGTGCAGGGGCCCCGGGCCGGAAACAATCTCGGAGGCCATACGTGTTGCAAACATCGAAATAAAACGTTTCGGCGACGATATCCTTATTGAAGGCGACGTGATTCCCTGATAGGATTAATGATTTATTAACCGATTCACGCGTAAAAAGTCGCGGTCCGGCGACTTTGACAGGAAAGGACGCATGTCGCCCCTTTCCGTATGATTCATTGCATTATCTCATAAGCCGGGTATTTGCCGCCATGTTCACCGGGATCATCGAAACCATGGGAACCGTTACCGGAATCCGCCCCGCGGGCGCCGGGGGCCGGATGGAAATCCGCGCGGACATGAATCTTTCCGCCACGAAAATCGGGGACTCCATTGCCGTAAACGGCGCGTGCCTTACGGCGGTAGAGATTTCCGGGCGCGTTTTCTCGGTCGATGTATCACCCGAAACCTTGACAAGATCCACCCTGGGCGATACAAGAACCGGCACACGGGTCAACCTGGAACGGGCCATGCGACTGTCCGACCGCCTCGACGGACACCTTGTATCCGGTCACGTGGATGGACAGGCCGCGATACAAACCATCCGGGATGAGGGCGGCATCCGCGTCGTCGGGTTTTCCGCCGATGCATCGCTATCCCGGTACATGATCCTGAAAGGATCCGTTGCCGTCGACGGGATCAGCCTGACCATCAACGCCTGCGGCCCGGACTGGTTCGAGGTGACGATCATTCCCCACACGGCCTCGATAACGACCATCGGGTTCAAAAAGGCGGGAGACCGTGTCAACATCGAAACGGATATCATCGGCAAGTACGTGGAGAAATTTGTAACCGGAACCGCCTGCAAGGGCGAAAGCCAGAAGCCCGGCGGCGGTATCGACATGGAGATGCTCGCAAAGACAGGATTTTTGTAGGCGCCGTCCGGGAGCAGCGCCTTGAATATATTTTATCTTTACGGAGACAAAAACAATGGGACACCTAACGATTGATCAGGCCATCGAGGAGATCCGCCAAGGAAAGATGGTGATCCTGGTCGACGACGAAGACAGGGAAAACGAAGGGGACCTGACCATGGCCGCCGAGGCGGTCACCCCGGAGGCCATCAACTTCATGGCAAGATTCGGCCGCGGCCTGATCTGCCTTGCGCTCACGCCGGAAAAAGTCGACGCCCTGAATCTGCCCATGATGGTCAGTAACAACACCTCCCCGTTTTCCACCGGCTTCACCGTATCCATCGAGGCCAAACACGGGGTTACCACCGGCATTTCTGCCGCCGACCGCGCAACCACCATCAAAGCGGCCATCGCAGACGACGCGTCGCCCGACGACCTGGTGCGTCCCGGCCATGTTTTCCCCCTGCGGGCGCGGCGCGGCGGCGTCATTGTCCGGACCGGGCAGACCGAGGGGTCGGTGGACCTTGCACGGCTTGCCGGCCTGAAACCCGCAGCCGTCATCTGCGAAATCATGAACGACGACGGAACAATGGCCCGGATGCCGTCTTTGGAAGCATTCAGCGAAGAGCACGGCATCGGCATCTGCACCATCGCTGATCTCATCGAATACCGCATGCGCAACGAATCCTTCGTCCGCAAGGTTGTGGAAACCACCATTCCCACAACCGTTGCCGGGGATTTCAAGGTGATCGTCTATGAAAACGATGTGGATGATTACCAGCATATCGCGCTTATCAAGGGGGAGATCGACCCGGAAAGACCGACCCTGGTCCGGGTCCACTCGGAATGCCTGACCGGCGACATCTTTTCGTCCATGCGCTGCGACTGCGGGGAGCAGCTCCACCAGACCATGAGAATGATGGAGGAGGAGGGAAGCGGCGTGCTGCTCTATGTCCGCCAGGAGGGGCGCGGCATCGGCCTGGTGAACAAGCTCAAGGCCTACGTCCTGCAGGATCAGGGATACGATACCGTGGAAGCCAATGAGAAGCTGGGCTTCCAGGCTGACTTGCGGGACTACGGCATCGGCGCGCAGGTGCTCGCCGATCTGGGCGTCCAGAAAATGCGCCTGATCACCAACAACCCGAAAAAAATCGTCGGTCTCGAAGGCTACGGCATATCGGTGGTGGAACAAGTCCCCATCAAGACCTCGCCGAACCGGTTCAACCAGTGTTATCTCGAATGCAAGCAGCTCAAGATGGGCCATTACCTGAGCATCGATCCGAAAAAGGAAACCAATACAAAAAGGAAGAGCCATGCCTGAAATCATCGAAGCCGGACTCAATGCCGGCGGTAAGCGGTTTGCAATGGTTGTCGGCCGGTTCAACGATTTCATTTCCGAAAAACTTCTGGGCGGGGCCATCGATGCCATCGTCCGGAGCGGGGGAGATGAAAAGGATATCACCGTCGTGCGGGTGCCCGGAGCCTTCGAAATCCCGCTTACAGCCAAAAAGCTGGCCCAACAGGGGAAGCACCATGCAGTGATCTGCCTGGGCGCCGTGATCCGGGGGGCCACGCCCCATTTCGATTACGTGAGCGCGGAGGTTTCCAAGGGCGTCGCTGCGGCATCCATGGAGACCGGGGTCCCGGTCATTTTCGGCGTCATCACGACGGACACCATCGAGCAGGCCATCGAACGGGCCGGGACCAAGGCGGGAAACAAGGGCTGGGATGCCGCCATCGCAGCCATCGAGATGGCCAACCTTTTCGACGCGATCAACCGGTAACCCAGCATGGCAAGTCGACGAAAATCGCGGGAATACGCGCTTCAGGCGCTTTTTTCCATCGATGTGCAGGACGAACACGATCCCGCCCGCCCCGCCGGGAAAAACACCGGGGAAACCCTGGAAGCGATCTGCCGCATGATGGGTGTGCCGCAGGATGCCCGGGATTATTTTTTTGCCCTGGTCGAGGGGATTTATAATCACTTTGGAGATATTGACCGGCACATCGCCGATTCCTCGTCCAACTGGAAACTTTCGCGGATGCCGGCCGTCGACCGGAACATCATCCGGATCGCCGTATATGAAATGATCTACAGGGATGACATTCCGGCGGGCGTGGCCATCAACGAGGCCATTGAGATCGGGAAAAAATACGGCAGCGAAAAATCCGGGTCCTTCATAAACGGCATATTGGACAGTGTATACAAGCATTTCAAAGGAGCTTCCCATGAAAAAGAGACAGATCTTCCTGAACCAGGATGAAATGCCCCGGCAGTGGTACAACATTCTGTCAGACATAAAAATGAATCCCCCGCTGGGGCCCAACGGAAACCCGGTCACGCCGGAGCAGCTCGCCCCGGTGTTTCCCATGAACCTCATCGAGCAGGAAGTCAGCACCGAGCGCTGGATCGACATTCCCGAAGAGGTCCTCGACGTCTACAGCATCTGGCGTCCCGCCCCCATGGTGCGGGCCTACAACCTGGAAAAGGCGCTCGGCACGCCGGCGCGGATCTACTTCAAAAACGAATCGATCAGTCCGCCCGGCAGCCACAAACCCAATACGGCCGTACCGCAGGCATACTACAACAAGGTTTTCGGCATCGAAAAAATGACCACCGAAACCGGGGCCGGCCAATGGGGCAGTGCGCTTTCCTTCGCATGCTCGCACTTCGGCGTGGAATGCAAGGTCTTCATGGTCCGGATCAGCTTCGACCAGAAACCGTACCGGAAAACCATGATGGCTGCATGGGGCGGAAACTGCGTACCGAGCCCGTCCATGGACACCAGGGCCGGCCGGGAAGCCCTGGAAAAGGACCCGAACACCCCCGGCACCCTGGGAATCGCCATCAGCGAGGCCATCGAGGCGGCCGTGGGGGACGAGAGCGGAAAAACCCGCTATTCCCTGGGAAGCGTTCTCAATCACGTCATGCTCCACCAGACGGTCATCGGACTTGAAGCCAGAAAGCAGATGGAAAAAGTCGGCGAATACCCGGACATCATCATCGGGTGCGCCGGCGGGGGAAGCAACTTTGCAGGCCTTGCCTTCCCCTTCGTCCTGGACAAGATCAACGGGAAGGATATCGCCATCTACCCGGTGGAACCGGCCGGGTGCCCGACGCTGACCCGCGCCCCGTTCGTTTACGACCACGGGGACACCGCCCGCTACACCCCGCTGCTTCCCATGCACAGCCTGGGGCACGCCTTCGTCCCCCCGCCCATTCATTCCGGCGGGCTGCGCTACCACGGCATGGCGCCCACGGTCAGTCAGCTGGTCAATGAAGGAATCTGCGAACCCCGATCCGTCACGCAGGGAAAAGCTTACGCCGCCGGCGTGCTCCTTGCCCGGACCGAGGGGATTATCCCCGCCCCGGAAACCAACCACGCCCTTGCCGCCGTGGTGGAGGAAGCCGTCCGGGCCCGTGAAGAAGGAAAGGAAAAGGTCATCCTCTTCAACTGGAGCGGCCACGGCCTGCTCGATTTGGGCGCGTACGAGGCGTACCTGTCCGGCAACCTCAAGGAAGACATCGATCTGCCCGATACGCTTTTGACAGAGGCCGGCGAAGTTTACGCCGGCAATCCGAAACCCGGCAAGCTGAGCAGCAGGAGGTAGGGCGGAAGCCGGATGGCGGAGGATGGTGATCAGAAGACAAGATTCAGCCACACGGAAGGCCGGAGCCAGTGGAGAAAGATCAGATAAGTGACGGCAGGGGCAGGGAAAATGAACCATCGCAATGATGAAACGGACACGGACCGGAAGCGGCGCTGCCCGAGACTGGGGCACGAAATCGGGTTCCGTTACTGCCTGATGGCGGGAGAAGAAAACACCGCCTGCTGGAAGACGATCGACTGCTGGTGGGAGATTTTCGACGTACGTGCATATCTGAAAAACAATCTTCCGGAGGAGCAATACAACCGCCTTGCCGCCGGCGGCCCGCCGAAAAACAAGGTGACATCCCTCCTGGAGATCGTCGAACAAGCCAGGAAACGGACCGGAAATGAATAAAGGAGCGCGTTTATGATTATCAAGACCATGCCGGTTGGACCGATTCAGGCCAACTGCTACATTCTCGGATGCAAGGAAACAAAGAAGGCCGCGGTGATCGATCCGGGCGACGAAGCCGACCGGATCCTTGCGGCACTTGCAGAAGACCAGCTTACACTCGAATACATCCTCAACACCCACGGGCATTTCGATCACGTGGGAGGCAACCGGCGGCTCAAGGAAGTCAGCGGCGCTAAAATAGCCATCCATTCAGACGATGCCCCGATGCTCGAATCACTAAGCATGTTCGCCGCGCAATTCGGCATGTCGACGGAAAATTCACCGCCCCCGGATTTGGCGATAGCGGACGGCGACACGATCACATTCGGAAACATCACCCTTTCCGTCATTTACACGCCGGGGCACTCGCCCGGCGGCGTGTCGTTTCATTCCGACGGCGTGGTCTTTGTCGGCGACACCCTGTTTGCCGGATCCATCGGGCGAACCGATTTTCCCGGCGGGGACTTCGACACCCTGATCGCCAGCATCCGGAACAAACTGTTCCCGCTGGGCGACGACGTCCGGGTATTCACCGGTCACGGGCCGGAAACGACCATTGGCCGGGAAAAACAGGCCAATCCGTTCTTACAGTAACGCCCGAACGAAAACCCGGGTTTCTCGTCAAGGCCAGGGCGTCGAAACGGCTCAAAATGCGCCCAACTGACAGGGCTTGATGGAAACCTTCATGGCTTCGCAGACGCTGCTGACATCCATCCTGGCAAGGCCCATGGACCATGCGATGTCAAACGCCGCGCTGCAGGGCAGCCGTCCGCCGGTTAAATGCTTTTCGATCTGGCCCGCCAGCACCGGCTCGATGGTGTCGGCGGGCTTGACGATTTTCTTCTCCGGCCGGTAGCCAAAAAGACCCAGTTGGCAATCCACCAGCTTGAGCCCCAGATCATCGGCATAGCGACCGATCACCAAAGGGTCAACCGCAAGTTCCCTTGCCAAAGCCAGGGCCCGCTTGCAGGCGAGTTCCCCGTTTTCCGACCCCCCGGTCAGGATTTCAAGAATCTCCGCATCCTTTTCGCTGCTGCCGGATATGTTTTCTCCGGCGCCCTTACCCTGCTTGTCTTCCAACGCCATTGCAAGATATCCTTTCATATTTAGCGACTGAACGAAAACCGTCTTTTTCCGTGTGGTCCCGGGCCGCATTTCCCTTGAACTTGCCTGCCGGGTCTGCTAAACATACGGTATTTACGATATTTTATAACCAATCATAATCCTTTCGGCCGGCATTTCAAGTACACAAACGCCATGAGCATCACCATCACACGCAGGCAGACCCGCCCCATTCATGTGGGAGGCGTTGCCGTGGGCGGCGGAGCGCCCGTGAGCGTCCAGTCCATGACCAACACGTTCACCCAGAATGTGGATGCAACCGTATCCCAGATCCGGCGGCTTGAGGATGCCGGCTGTGAAATCGTCCGGGCAGCCGTGCCGGATATGGCCGCCGCCGAAGCCATCGATCGTATCCGGAAGGCCATCTCGATACCGCTTGTAGCCGATATTCATTTCGATTACAAGCTCGCGTTGGCGGCCATCAGTGCCGGGGCGGACGCGATTCGCATCAACCCCGGAAATATAGGGGAAAAAAGCCGCATACGGGCGATAACGGATGCCGCGCGCGAGCGCGGCATATCGATCCGTGTTGGCGTCAATTCCGGATCCCTGGAAAAAAGCCTGCTGGAAAAGCACGGTGGTCCCTGCGCGGAAGCCCTCGTAGAAAGCGCGCTCAATCACGTGGATATTCTGGGTTCCATGGACTTCGACCAGGTGAAGGTGTCAATCAAATCCTCGGACGTGCTGGAGACGATTGCGGCATACCGGCTGTTTTCGGCGCGATCCGACGTGCCGCTTCACATCGGCGTCACGGAAGCAGGAGGCCTCTATGCCGGCATCACAAAATCCGCCGTGGGGATCGGCTGCCTGCTTCTGGACGGCATCGGCGACACCCTGCGGGTTTCTTTGACCCGGGATCCCGTGGAAGAGATCCGGGTGGGTTATGAAATCCTGCGGACTGTCGGCATCCGCCGCCGGGGACCGGAAATTATATCCTGCCCCACTTGCGGACGGTGCGAAATTGATTTATTTTCAATAGCCGGAGAAATCGAGCGAGCGCTTATGCGTGTGCGGGCACCCATCAAGGTGGCCGTGATGGGTTGCGTGGTCAACGGTCCCGGGGAAGCTGCCGCCGCGGACGTGGGCATCGCCGGGGGGAAAAACGGCGGCGTCCTTTTCAAAAAAGGCAAAGTCGTGAAAAAATTTCCGCAGCACCGCCTGGCCGGGGAACTCCTCGCGGTGGTTTATGCACTCGATACAACACCGGGTGAGTCACAGGGCCCGGATTAACCAATATCCGAAAGCGATACACAAGGACCGCAACATGACCAAGCAGCAGCAAACAGCGATCGCTCCCACCCGGGCGGAAAACTACCCGGAATGGTACCAACAGGTCGTCAAGGCATCCGAAATGGCCGAGTTGTCCCCCGTCCGGGGATGCATGGTGATTAAACCCTGGGGCTACGGCCTGTGGGAAAACATCCAGTCCGCCCTGGATCGCATGTTCAAGGAAACAGGCGTGAAAAACGCCTACTTTCCGCTTTTCATCCCCATCAGCTTCCTTGAGAAGGAAGCCCGTCACGTGGAGGGTTTCGCAAAGGAATGTGCGGTGGTGACTCACCACAAGCTGGAAAAAGGCGAGGACGGAAAGCTTGTACCCGCGGGGCGGCTCAATGAACCGCTCATCGTACGGCCCACCTCCGAGACCATCATCGGGGACGCCTTTTCCCGGTGGATCCGGAGCTACCGGGACCTTCCCATGCTGATCAACCAGTGGGCCAACGTGGTCCGGTGGGAGATGCGTACCCGGGTCTTTCTGCGCACCAGTGAATTTTTATGGCAGGAAGGACACACCGTTCATGCCACCCGGAAAGAGGCCGAGGAGCGAACCTACCAGATGCTTGAGGTATACCGGCGGATGGCCGAGGACTTTCTGGCGGTTCCCGTGTTCACGGGAGCAAAAACCGATGCGGAAAAATTTCCCGGCGCGGAGATCACCACCTGTATCGAGGCCATGATGCAGGACAAAAAAGCCCTTCAGGCCGGCACATCCCATTTTCTTGGCCAGAATTTCGCCAAAGCCTCCGGTATCCGGTTCCAGTCGGCCGACGAAACGGAGGAATTCGGCTGGACAACCTCCTGGGGAGTCTCCACCAGGCTCATCGGCGGATTGATCATGACGCACGGGGACGACAACGGGGTCGTGCTGCCGCCGCGCGTGGCGACCGCCCACGTGGTGCTGCTGCCCATTTTGAAAAAGCCCGCGGAAAACGAAGCGGTAATGGCTTACACGAAAGAGCTTGCCGCAAGCCTGGCAAAAGTCTCCTACCACGGCGCCCCGCTGCGCGTGGAAATCGACGACCGGAACATCGGGGGCACACGCAACTGGGACTGGATCAAAAAAGGCATTCCCCTGCGCGTGGAAATCGGCCCGAAAGACATGGCGGCCGGTGCGGTCTTCGTGGCCAGGCGGGACATGGACCGGAAGCAAAGCCGGTCCATGTCCCGGGAGCGCTTCACCGAGGAAGTGGTCGACATCCTGGATGACATCCAGAAAAACCTGTTTGAAAAAGCCCGCGCCTTCAGGGACGCCAACACGAGGGATATCGACGACGGGGAAGCCTTCACGGCCTTTTTCACACCCAAAACCCCCCAAAAACCGGAAATCCACGGGGGGTTCGCGCGCAGCCACTGGTGCGGGGACGGCGAATGCGAAGAAGCCGTCAAAAACCGGCTCAACGTGACCATCCGCTGCATACCGTTTAACGGAAACGAGGAGACTGGCGCCTGCATCGAATGCGGGAAACCCTCGGACAAGCGGGTTCTGTTCGCCAAGGCGTATTAAGGGCGCAGACAAAACGGACCGAGGGCCCGATAACGGCACATGATACGAATCACCGACATACTGGACAAGCTCTACGAGTATTTCCCGGACGCGGATGTGGACATTATCGACCGGGCATACATTTTTTCGGCCCGGGTGCATGCCGGACAGCTGCGGCTCTCGGGTGAGCCGTACCTGTCCCACCCGCTGGAGGTCGCCAACATCCTGGCCGAAATGAAACTCGATCCCGTCAGCATTGCCGCGGGGCTGCTCCACGACGTGGTGGAGGATACCCACTGCACCATTGATGAAATATACAACATCTTCGGCCAGGAAGTAACCCACATCGTTTCCGGGGTCACCAAGATCAGTTCCCTTCCCTTTTCCTCCGATGAACACCGGCAGGCGGAAAACACCCGGAAGATGATTCTGGCCATGGCGGACGATATCCGGGTGATCCTGGTGAAACTGGCGGACCGCCTCCATAATATCCAGACGCTTCACTACCACAAATCGCCCGACAAGCGCAAACGGATCGCCCAGGAAACCCTGGACATCTATGCAGCCATCGCCGCCCGGCTAGGCATTTACTGGATCAAGCGGGAGCTGGAGGAAAACGCTTTTTACTACGCCAAGCCGGCGGAATACAGCCGGGTCGAAGGGTATCTCAAGCAGGACGAGGCCGATAGGGAAAAATACGTATCCACCGTCCGCCAGATGATCGAAGAGAAACTGAAACTCACGGGTATTCCGTGCGACGTAACGGGTCGCCACAAGCACTATTACAGCATTTACCATAAAATGCAGACCCAGGACCTCGAGTTCGATGAAGTCTACGACATCATTGCGTTCCGGATCATCGTGGACTCCCTTGCCGAATGCTACAGCGCCCTGGGCACCATTCACAGCCAGTGGAAACCGATCCCCAAAAAGTTCAAGGACTACATTGCCGTGCCGAAGCCCAACATGTACCAGTCCCTGCACACCACGGTGATCGGACCCTACGGGGAGCGGATGGAGATCCAGATCCGAACCCGGGAGATGGACCACGTGGCCAATTACGGCATTGCGGCCCACTGGAGCTACAAGGAAGGAAGCGCGCCGAACGTCAATACCGACAAAACGCTGGGATGGATCCACAACCTGGTGGAAAACCAGAAAAGCTTCCGGGATCCGGAGGAATTTCTGGAAAACGTGCGCATCGACCTGTACCCGGACGAGGTGTTCGTATTCACGCCCACCGGCGAGGTCAAGTCCCTTCCGAAAGGGGCCACGCCGATCGACTTCGCCTTTCTGATCCATACCGAGGTGGGAAACGAGTGCACCGGCGCACGGGTCAACGGTCGGCTCGTACCGCTCGCATACCAGCTCAAAAGCGGCGACATCGTGGAGATCATCACCACGAAGGGAAGCCAGCCCAGCAGGGACTGGATCAATTTTGCCAAGACGGTCAAGGCCAGATCCCGCATACGCCAGCATACCCGAAAGCTGGAAAAGGAGCGGAGCCTGTCTCTGGGGCGGGAAATGTGCGAAAAAGCCTTCAGACGAAGCAAGCTCAACTTCAGCGCGCTGGTCAACACCTCGCGCATGGAAAAGGTTGCCGACGAATTCGGGTTCAAAACGGTGGAGGATCTCATCGCCAGCGTTGGAATCGGAAAGGTGACCCCCCTGCAGGTTGTGCGCCGGTTCGACCCTGATCAGAAGGAAAAAAAAGAACCCAGCCTGATCGAAAAGGCCCTGTCGCGGCCGGAGGTAAAAAAGCGGAAGGACAAGGGGGACGGCGTTGTGGTGCAGGGGATGGAGGACATACTGATCCGTTTCGCCAAGTGCTGCCATCCCGTCCCCGGTGATTCCATCACCGGCTACATTACCCACGGACAGGGGGTTACGGTCCATCGGAGCAGCTGCATCAACGCAGTGAAAATGGATCCGGAAAGACGCATCGAGGTGGAGTGGAAAACCGCCGGTAACGATATGTTTCCGGCGTCTCTAACGGTTTCGGGCTATGATCAGGTGGGGCTTCTTGCCGACATATCGACCGCCATCAGCCGGGCCAACGCCAACATCAGCGAGGTGAACCTGGAACACCACGACAACAATGTCGTTCTGGTTCACTTTACCATTATCGTAAACGATATCGAACACCTTGAGCAGGTGATTGCAGGGCTTAAAAAAGTGCCCGTAATCAGCGAGGTAAAGCGGGTTTGACGGCTTTTCGTCCAGGCGCCATGACAATCTCTATGACGCCTTGGTCACCAGGCCCGTACGAATGCAGCTCGTGCAGACATTGATCCGTTTAACACTGCCGTTTCTTATGGCGCGCACCTTTTGCAGGTTGGGATTAAAGCGCCGTTTGGTCACGTTATGGGCGTGGCTGACATTCGAGCCCACCATCGGTTTTTTCCCGCATAGTTCACAAACTCTGGCCATTTTGTTCTCTCCTTGCAGTATCCGTTACTACCCACCGGTAAAAAAATTGTCCTTGCTATTGACGACGAACTCAAAAACATTCAATACCCGCGCCTGCGCGCAATGCCGAAGAATTTCACTAACGCCAAGTACGCCGCACTGCATTCGAAGGAATCGCGCAAGCCTCGATCCTGAACTTTTTACGGGTGTATCAAGCTTGATGCACCCGTAAAAAGTCTCGATCTGACGGCTTTGCAAAAAAGTTCAAGATCAAGGCTTGCCCAATTCCGAAGAATGCAGCGTACTTGGCGTACGTATATGTTTACAAGGCGTAAGCCGCAAATTCTGAGAAATTGTGCGTAACGCAGATATTGGACTTTTTACGAAGCCGTCAAGCTTGATGCACTCGTAAAAAGTCGCGATCTGACGGCTTTGTAAAAAGTTCAAGATCAAGGCTTGCGCGATTTCGAAGAATACAGCGTACTTGGCGTACGTGAAATTCTGAGAAATCGCGCG
>SLJY01000101.1 GCA_007134875.1 Desulfobacterales bacterium | reverse complement strand
GTATCACTATGAGGAAGCCGGAAGTCGAACACATCATGACCACGATGCTCGATTCCCACCAGAGCGTATCGGATCTCAATATTACCGTGGGGAAGCCCCTTCAGGTCGAGTCATACGGCGAGCTCATGCCTGTTGAAATGAAGCCCCCCCTGAAGACCCTCACCCCGTTTCAAACCGAGGTGTTCGCCCTGAACCTGATCGCATCCGACAGGCGGCTTACGGAAACCCTCATCCAGGAAGGATCCTGCGACCTGTCCTACACGTTGCCCGGCAAAGCGCGTTTCCGCGTAAATGTCTTCTCCCAATCGGGTCACCTGTCGGTGGTGCTGCGGCAGCTGGAAACCCGGGTTCCCACCATCCGGGAACTGCGGCTTCCCAAGTCGTTTTTCGAAATCTCCCGGGAGCTAAACGGCATCGTCTTTGTCACGGGCGCCACCGGCACGGGTAAAACCACGTCCCTTGCCGCGCTGTTAGAGGAGATCAACAAGGATAAATCCGTTCATATCATTACCCTGGAAGATCCCATCGAATTTATCCATTCCCATAAAAAGGCGACGTTCAACCAGCGGGAGCTGGGAAAGGATTTCGATACGTTCGGCCACGGCCTGCGTGCAGCGCTCCGTCAGGCTCCAAAGGTGATCCTGGTGGGCGAAATGAGAGACCGGGAAACGGTGGAAATCGGCCTGACCGCGGCAGAGACCGGCCACCTGGTTCTTACCACCCTGCACACGGTGGATGCCGGTCAAACCGTCAACCGGATTCTGGGAATGTTTCCCACGGAGGACGAAAACCAGATCCGGATCCGCCTGGCAGACACCCTTCGCTGGATCGTATGCCAACGACTTTTGCCCAAGGCCGGCGGCGGCCGGGAGGCGGCATTCGAAATCCTCCGAACCAGCCTCCGCGTAAAGGATGCAATACTCCATGGTGAATCCGAGGGAAAAACCTTCTACGATATAATGGAGGCAGGAACCGCCCTGGGCATGACGACATTCGACCACTTTATCATCCAGCTGTTCGAAAAAGGTCTGATAACGGAAGAAACCGCCATGGGGTACGCATCCCGCCGATCCATCGTGGGACGCGGCATCGATGCGATCAAAAGCGAACGGGGGGAGGCCACCTCCGATATATCGGAGTTGGAAATCGATATGACCTATAACAAATCAAAGAAATAAGGCAGAGCCGGCCATGGAAATCTTTTGCGAAAGCTGTGGTAAGCAGATCAACATTCCCGACGAAAAAATACCCGCAGGCCGTTCGTTTTCGCTTCGCTGCCCGGCATGCAAACAGAAAGTTCAGGTGGAGGCGGCGGGAACGCCGGAAAAAAGCCCGGAGCTGCCAGCCGGGCGGAAATCATCCGGCGACATACCGGAACCTGATGCATCCGAGGCGAGTTCCTCCGGCACACCCGCCACGCGGGCAGACGGACTGACCGATGAAACCGATGAAGCAATGCAGGCAGGCAAATCGACGGAAGGCTACGATGCAAGCGAAAAACCCTTTGACTTTCTGGAAGAAGAAGGGCTCACCGCCATGGTTTGCGAAAACGACCCGGACGCGGTGAAAAAAATCCGGGAAGTTCTTGAGATCATGGAGTACAGCGTAACCGTTCCCGCATCGATACGGGATGCGCTTAAAAAAATGAAATACCACGTCTACGATATGATACTGGTCAATGAATCCTTTGACGGAAGCGATCCGGATGCCAACGGAATTCTGATCTACCTGGAACGGCAGAACATGTCCGTACGCCGCAACATCTTCGTCGGACTCATTACCAGGCACCATGCAACCCGGGACAATATGGCGGCGTTTCTCAAAAGCGTCAACATTACAATCAACCAGAAAGATGTCCCGCATATCGACCGGATTCTGAAAAGCGCCATCAACGACAACGAGCTTTTTTTCACGGTTCTCAAGGAATCGATGAAAAAACTCGGAAAAATATGAAGCCCCGCGCATACAAAATGAACGACAAAAACGACACGGACACATCGGTCGGCAATTACACGTGCAACGACTACCGGGCGGAAATGATCCTTCTTTCCCTCCAGCGGCGCCTGAACCGCCCGGAGCTCGGGGAGCAGGAAAAAAAGAAAATACAGGCGGAAATCGAGCGGGTTAAAGAGGAAATGGGCATGTCTTGATCGGGCGGAATCCGGATCATCCGCCGGATGGTTTTCGTCCGGCTTCGATTCGTCCCGCAAGAATCCGAAGACCCTCCAGGGTCAAATTCGGTTCAAGGGCCTCAACGGTCTCGGAAATACGCTGGATAACGGAACTGAGGCCGCCGGTGGCGATCACCTTGGGATCTTCCCCCATCTCTTTGCGAATGCGGCGGACCATACCGTCCACCAACTCCGTATAACCAAACAGCAGCCCGGACTTCATGCTTTCGGCGGTATCCCGGCCGATGGCTCGTTCCGGAACGTCTATCAACTCCACCCGCGGCAGCTTGGCCGCCCTTGTAAACAGGGCTTCGGCCGCAATACCGATACCCGGGGCAATGGAACCCCCCATATACTCTCCCCGCCCCGTGATGCAGTCGAAGGTCGTCGCTGTGCCAAAATCAATGATGATAAGGCTCCTGCGGTATTTTTCATAGGCGGCCACGGCATTGACGAGCCGGTCGGCTCCCACTTCGGCGGGATTGTCCAGGAGCACGGGCATATCCACGGTCTTATGGTTCACCCAGTCCGGTCTGTGCCCCAGGTATTTGACGCAGTAGGATTCGATTGCTCCGGAAAGAGGAGGGACGACGCAGGAAACCACTGTCTGCCGCACCTGCTCGGGTCCGATCCCGGCCTGGCGGAAAAACCGTGAAATCATAAGGTTCAATTCGTCATCCGTCAGCCGGGTTTCCGTATGGATCCGCCAATCGTGGATCCACCGGTCGTCGCCATAAAAGCCCACCACGGTATGTGTATTACCGACATCCAACACGAGAAGCATCAACGATATTCCTTACTGTCAGGCGTTTTTGACGGCATCGGCAACGGTGGCCGCGGCGCGGGCGCGGGCAACGTCATGCACGCGGACGAGATGGGCGCCGTTAAGGATCGCCGCGCAAACGGCAGCCACCGTACCGGTCTCCACCATGTCGTGGGATGCATCGGCCTCGTTTTCGAGCTGGTTTTTAGCGATCAGAAGCTTTCGGATAAACGCCTTCCGGGAGGGTCCTGCCAGGATGGGAACATCCAGGTCTGAAAACCACCCAAGCCGCCGGATCAACTCCAGGTTGTGCCACACCGTTTTACCGAACCCGATGCCCGGATCAATGATGATTTTCCCTCGGGAAATCCCGGCTTTTTCCGCATCCAGAACCGCGCGTTCCAGAAATTGGTGAATTTCGCCCACCAAGTCGTCATAACTGGGATCGACCTGCATGTCTTTGGGCGATCCCAGCATGTGCATCAAAACCACGGCCGCACCGGTATCCGCCGCCACCCCTCTCATATCCGGATCGAAACGAAGCGAACTGATATCGTTGATCATCGCGGCACCGGCCTCCAAGGCCCGCTTTGCAACGGATGCCTTGGTGGTGTCGATGGAAATCGGCACATCCAGATTCCCCGCCAGTTTCTCGATAACCGGAATCACCCTGCGAAGCTCCTCCGCCTCGCTTACCGGTTCGGAAAACGGCCTGCTCGACTCTCCCCCGATGTCCAGGATATCCGCCCCGTCCGTGATCAACTGCCGGGCGCGCTCCAGGGCGGCATCCAGGGAAAAATAGCGCCCGCCGTCTGAAAACGAATCCGGCGTGACATTCAGAATTCCCATGATGCAGGTGCTGCCTCCCAGCGCCAGCACACCGTTTTTCGTTTCCAGATTATAGGATTTCAGTTTATACGGTTTCGGATTCATCGGCATACTTCTTTTCCCGCAGGGCTTCCTCTTCAGCGCTTTCATCGGTTCCGGCGGCCGTCTCTTCTTCCGACTCCTTCACCACGGATTCTTCGGAAGACACCGGCACCCCCCGACGATCGGTTGAACGGTTCGGAGCCTCATCCTCGGAGTTGCCTGAAGATCGATCCGCCGAAGCTCTGAAAGATGCCTCAAACGGCAGGTCGACACCCGGCCGCATACCGATGATGAGTTCATCAAGCTCCTTTCCCATCACGGTTTCCTTGTCCAGGAGGATATCCGCCAGTTTGTCGAGGATATCCCGGTTATCCGTTAGAATTTCTTTGGCCTTGGTGTATGAATCCTTTACCACGGCGGCAATCTCGGAATCGATCTTCTGGGCGGTGGCCTCCGAGTAATCCCGATGTTGGGCGATCTCACGGCCCAAAAAGATCTGCTCATCCTGCTGACCGTAGGTCAAAGGCCCCAGCTCGTCGCTCATTCCCCAGGAGCGGACCATCTTCTGGGCCAGCTCGGTGGCTTTCTTGATGTCATTGGAGGCACCGGTGCTGATCCGGTTGAAGACGATCTCCTCGGCGGCGCGTCCGCCCATTGCCACCGCAAGCTCGCTTTTCAATTGGTCTCTGAAGATAAAATCCCGTTCCTCCGGAAGGAACCAGGTGACCCCTGCGGCTCTTCCCCGGGGAATGATGGTGATCTTGTTGATGGAATCGGTTTCGGGCAGAAAACGGGCAACCAGCGCATGACCCGCCTCGTGATAGGCGGTGGTTTTCTTGTCCTCTTCCCGCATGACCTTGGATTTGCGCTCAAGACCCATGAAAATCTTGTCCTTGGCGTCCTCGAAATCCTCCATGGTCACCTTTTCCTTGTCTTTCCGGGCGGCGATCAGCGCGGCCTCGTTGACCATGTTTTCCAGATCCGCACCGGAAAAGCCGGGGGTTCCCTTGGCCAGGTTGACCACGTCAATATTCTCGGAAGGCACGCGGCGCAAATGCACCTTGGTGATCTCGGTGCGCCCCTTGATATCGGGCATGGGCACAACCACCTGCCGGTCGAAGCGGCCCGGCCTGAGCAGAGCCGGATCGAGCACGTCCGGCCGGTTGGTGGAGGCGATCAGGATAACTCCCTCGTTGGATTCGAATCCGTCCATTTCCACCAAAAGCTGGTTGAGGGTTTGCTCCCGCTCGTCATGACCGCCACCGAGCCCGGCTCCCCGCTGGCGCCCCACGGCGTCGATTTCGTCGATAAAAATAATGCACGGGGCGTTCTTTTTCCCCTGGACAAACAGGTCGCGCACGCGGGATGCGCCCACGCCCACGAACATCTCCACGAAATCGGAGCCGCTGATGGAGAAAAAGGGAACGCCGGCCTCGCCGGCGATGGCCCGGGCCAGAAGCGTCTTGCCGGTGCCGGGGCCGCCGACCATCAGCACCCCTTTGGGAATGCGTCCGCCAAGCCGGGTGTATTTTTTGGGGTTTCTCAGAAACTCGACCAGCTCGGTAACCTCTTCCTTGGCTTCGTCCGCGCCGGCCACATCATCAAAGGTTACTTTCTGGGCGTCATCCGAAAGCAGCCGGGCGCCGCTTTTTCCGAATGAAAGGGCCTTTCCCCCGCCCCCCTGCATTTGCCGCATGAAAAAAATCCAGACGCCGATAAGCAGCAGAAACGGGAACCAGGAAACCAGAACCGAAACCAGCCAGGGGGTTTCCTCTTCCGGCTTGGCCTTGATATCGACCCCGTTCTCCCGCAGAATCCGGACCAACTCATTATCCGAAGGTGCGTACACCTTGCGGGTATTCCCGTTTGTATCGGTAACGGTCAGTTCATCGCCCTGGATCACAACGTTGGAAATGCGCTGGCCCTCCACCATGGAAAGGAATTCGGAGTAGCCAAGCTCCTCTACCCGGTTCTGGGGCTGGGTGGCAAACAGGTTATACAGCATGACCATCATCAGGGCGACAACGATCCATAATGCCAGATTTTTGTTGAATGCGTTCAAGTCAGAAATCCTCCGCACGCGTATCGGTATACATGTGATTGATTATATTAATATTGACCACTTCTATAAAGTTCAGTATCTGCGCCTGCGCGCGACTTCTCGGAATTTCACATACGCTAAGTTGCCTGCATTCTTCGAAACCCGGCAAGCGTTGATCTTGAACAATTTACAAAGCCGTCGGATCGCGACTTTTTACGAGTGCATCAAGAATTGGGCCTGAACGAAAAATCCCGGTTTTCGTTCGGGCACTATATCCGCATTTTCACTGCCGGTACTCACCGCCGATAACCCGTCAGCGTGGTTCCTGCCGGATTACAAGCACCGTCCGGGTCTTGTCGGTCACCCGGAAACGCTCATCCATGCGCATCCCGGCGATCCATACGATCCGCTCCGCGCTGGTGACCAGCGGAATAAAAGGCCGCCTGCATCGGGGCACCTTGTTGTTGATAAAAAAATTTTTCAGTTTCTGTGAATGCTTCATGCCAAGCGGCACGAAGCGATCACCGGGAAAAACGCTTCGAACCCGCAGTGGAAATTCGAGCCCGTCCCAATCGGCAACCCCGCTTTCCGGCCCCGGAAACGAACGAATCGCATGGGCCGGAAAGCGGGAAAAGACCATTTTGCACCCGGCTTCCGGGATATCGATACAACCGGAAACAGCCGCATCCCGAGTCACAATATGCGAAAAAACCGGCGCCTCCGGCACGGCCGGCCCGCTGGCGCGAAGAGACCTTGTCTCGGCGGCAAACACCAGAATATCGGCCCCATTCCCGTTTCTGCATCTCGCCACGTGCACTTTCCTCGGAAGATGAAGCTGTCCGCCCGGCCCGGAGGATCTGCGGGCAAGCTCCAGCACCGCATCGACATGTCGGAAAGCCATGCGCCGAAGGCTTCCCTTAACCTCCAGAATCGCCCTGCGCACCATTCGCCGCCCGACGGGCTCCGGCTGGGAAGCCAGGATTCCGGTATCCATAACGAGCATCCCCGCGTTACGATCCGATACCGCCTTCTCGAAAACAGGGGAAACCAGGGATTCGATCCACCGGTTTTCCCTGGCGGATATTTGTCCCATCCTGTGAAGATTTTCGACAACACGGGGATTGTACTGCTCAAGTGCGGGAATCAGAAAATGGCGGATATGATTGCGCTGGAACCGGGTATTGTCGTTGCTACGGTCGTGTACATATGCAATGTTTTCGGAGCGCAGAAACGATTCAATTTCCTTCGGGCGGCAGTGGATGAGCGGCCTCACGATCCGGCCGCGTACGGGCGGAATGCCCGACATACCGGACGGTCCACTGCCGCGCAGCATATTCATCAGTATAAGCTCCGCATCATCCCCCAAGTGGTGCCCCACAGCGATCCGGTCAAATCCGAACCGGTCGGCGATCTCATTAAAGAAACCGTACCGGGCGTCTCGCCCGGCTTCTTCAAGGTTTTTTCCGGATTGCTTTCGCATGTCATGCAGATCGATCCGTTCCTTATAATAAGGCACGTTCATTGTTTTTGCAAGGCCTTCCACGAAAGCTGTATCCCGGTCGGATTCCGCCCCCCGCAAGCCGTGATTCAGATGTGCGATACCGAGGCGCCACCCTTGCGCTTCGCCAAGGATCTCCAGAACACGCAGCAGGGCAACCGAATCCATACCGCCGGACACACCCACAAGAACACTCTCTCCGGCTGTAATCATGGAATGCGAGGCGATGGTGCCGGCAACTTTCCGGACCAGGACCGCCCGATTCCGTAAGGGATCTGAATCAAACAGTTTCGTATACTCCATGGGCCTGCTTCACCCCTCGACTGCCGGAGAATGCAGCCGGAACAGTCCGGTTTACAACCCGGCAGACAAAATTTCTATTTTTATACCATAACCGCTCAGGATGCAACAACAATTCCCATCTTAAACCGGCCGATCGCAAGCAGCTTTTTTATGCGTATCCAGGCGTCTGCAGTATAGCGCCGCCGGCGAAAGCCCTGTCGCCCATAAGCGGTTGATGGAGTCCGCCGATTGACAAGAAAGTGTTTGTTGGATTATAGAAGGTCAAAAGATTATGCGGCCGGAAAGAGGATACCATGATAAACCAAAACATAAGGACACTCCCATGATCCGGATCAATGAACACTACTTGAAGCTGCAGACCTCGTACCTGTTTTCCACCATTGCACAGAAAATCAACGAATTTTCCGAAAACAACCCGGAAAGGAAAATCATCCGCCTGGGTATCGGGGACGCCACCCGGGGGCTTCCTCCGGCATGCGTCGAAGCGTTTCACAAGGGCGTGGATGAAATGGCCGCGGACGCCACGTTCCGGGGATACGGCCCGGAGCAGGGCTATCCGTTTCTGAGGGAAATAATCGCCCAAAATGACTTTACCCCGCGAAATGCCGAAGTCAACGCCGACGAAATCTTCATCAGCGACGGGGCCAAATGCGACACCGGCAACTTCCAGGAGATTCTTTCCACCGATATCACCATCGCCATTCCGGACCCGGTTTATCCCGTCTACGTCGACACCAACGTCATGGCCGGAAGAACCGGCCCCATCCGGGACGGACGCTTCGAAAACATCGTTTACCTGGAATGCACCCGAAAAAACGATTTCATCCCGCAGATACCCGATACCCCGGTCGACCTGATCTATTTGTGCTTCCCCAACAACCCGACGGGCGCCACCGTCACCCGGGAAGCCCTTGCCGCATGGATCGACTATGCACGCGAAAACAAGGCGCTGATCCTTTATGATGCCGCCTACGAGGCCTTTATACGGGACGACACAATGGTGAAATCCATCTACGAAATACCCGGTGCCCGGGAGGTGGCCGTGGAATTCCGCAGTTTTTCAAAAACCGCCGGATTCACGGGAACCCGCTGCGCCTTTACCGTGGTGCCCAAAGACTGCATGGCCTACGATTCATCCGGGAGCGCCCACAGCCTCCATGCACTCTGGAACCGGCGGCACAGCACCAAGTTCAACGGCGTATCCTACCCGGTGCAGCGGGCGGCGGAGGCGGTTTACAGCGAGGCGGGAAAACGCCAGTGCGCGGAAATCATCGCCGGGTACATGGCCAACGCCGACAGAATCCGCAAGGAAATGGATGCGCTGGGATACGATTATGTCGGCGGAAAGCATTCCCCCTATATCTGGATCGATGCGCAAACCGATT
>SLJY01000094.1 GCA_007134875.1 Desulfobacterales bacterium | reverse complement strand
TCCGATGACGGGGAGATTGTTGTAAAGCACAAGGGGATATTCAAAGGGTATTACAAGGATGAAGAGCAGACAAACGAGGTTCTCCGGGATGGCTGGCTCTATACGGGCGATGTGGGCGAGATTGACGAAGACGGGTTTCTAAAGCTCACAGACCGGAAAAAGGATCTTATCATTACAGCCGGCGGGAAAAACATCGCGCCGCAGTTTCTGGAAAACCTCCTGAAAGTCTCCCCTTACATCAACGACTCCGTGGTGATCGGTGATGGCAGAAGGTATCTCAGTGCCCTTATTGTCATTGACGAGGAAAACGTCACCAAGTATGCTCAAGACAGCAAGGTGCAGTTCACGACATTTGCCAGCCTTACCCGGGCGCCGGAGATTGTCGAGCTCATCCAGGCGGAAGTGGACAAGGTGAACCGGCAGGTGGCCCGTGTCGAGAATATCCGGAAGTTCCGGATCCTCGACAAGAAACTCTATACCGAAGACGGCGAGGTGACGCCCACCATGAAGGTCAAGCGGAAGTCCATCAACAAGCAGTTTGCCGATTTGATTGAATCGATGTATTGATGGTTTTCCAAAAAGCTCATGATTAAGCTTTGATCAGGCAAAACAAGGTGCACGTATGACACAGACGGAAAAAAACAGCCAGCGACTCCTTGCAGAAGCGCTCATCCCGCAGTTTGGAGACACCGAAGCAAAAAAGCTTGCCCGTATCATCCATGCCGCCCTTCAATCGGAAAATATTTATACCGCTCAGATTCCCGTGGCCGAGGAAGACCGCCACGATCTGCTGCTGCTGGCTTTCGAGGAGCGGATCCTGCTGCCCGTGCGCGGCCGGATGACCGGTTCATGGGAGGACCGGACGCTTCGCTTCGTAGCGGACGAGATGTTTTTTATGCCGCATCTTGCGCGCACTCTTTTTAAAAACGCGTCTCAAACCGGTGTTCTCGATTCGGAGGGCGCTGTCCGGGCGGTGCTTTCCCACCATCCGGCCGAACATGTCGAGCAGGCGGTGGCGTTTCTCCGTGAAATGACCCCTCATGCCGACAACTGCATGGCCGAGGGGGGGCTGATGTCAGCCGTGGCCAAAAAAGCGGGTATAACCACGGATCTTCACGATATTGTCGACGCCTGCGTGGTGGGCGGAATCATGAGCCCTTGCAAGAGGGGATTTGCAACTCAGGAGCTTGCCTGGTATGAGTTTCACCCCGCCCTGTACTGGGATACCGGACTTTCGGTGAACAAGGATTGACGACTTCGTAAAAAGTCCAATAACTTCGTTACGCGCGATTTCTCAGGATTTGCGGCTTACGCCTTGTAAACATGCACGTACGCCAAGTACTCTGTATTCTTCGAAATCGCGCAAGCCTTGATCTTGGACTTTTTACAAAACCGTCAGATCCTGACTTTTTAGGAGTGCATCAAGGATTGAAGCGCTATGCTCCGACAAACCCAACGCCCCTTGCGGCTCCGGCCAACCTGCCCTGAAGATTTGGATTTCGTGCTTTTTCTGGAGCGGCATCCGGATAACCGTCCGCACATTCTCCAGTGGTCCGAACAGGGCCATCTGGCAGCGATAAAGGCCGAAGAACTGGAGCACTGGATCGTTGAAAAGATTTCCGACGGAAGCCCGCTGGGATATATCATCGTATACAATCTTGTTGTAAAAGGTCTGGGAGTCTTTATCAAGCGCATCGTGATCGATAATAAGTCCCGGCAGATCGGGCGCCTTGCCCTGCAGATGGTTCTCGATCATGCATTTTCCGAACTCGGCGCCACCTTTGTTTCGCTTGCGGTCTTTCCGGACAACGTGCGTGCGCAGCGAGCATACAAATCCATCGGTTTTACGGATGCATCCCTTACTCCCCAGGTCCAAGGCGCCCTGGAAGTGGCCGTGGGCGGGTTTCCGGAAAACATCGTGCTGATGTGCCGGTTTCCGGATTAACACAGCCCGGCTGAACACATGCTTCTGAATGGCCTGATCTGAGAAAGGAGTTGCCTGGTGCCATGGCATGATATCCGCAAAACCGATGCTCGTCTTTGCGCCGGGAAAAAACACTTCGAAACAGGCCCCTTGCCCCGGTTCGCTGCTTGCCCGGATGCCGCCGCCTTGGTTTTTGACGATGTCCGGGACCATCGATAATCCTGGACCGGATCCCTTTTTGTGTGAAAACAAAAGGCTAAAATGGCAACATGTAAAGAGGGACTGATTTTTCTCGATAAAATTCAAAAAACATCCCCCGGAAAAAAGGCAATACCATCCGGCAATCGTCTGCAGCGTCGACAATGCGGATATTATAAACCGGGAGAAGAGAAACGATGCGGGTCTATGCGGTAGCCGACATTCATGCAAAACCGGAACTGATTGGCAGGGTTCGTCGTGCCGTGGCGGATTATACCCCGGATGTGGTCGTGGTTGCCGGGGATATCAATAACTATGCAAACCCCCGCGCCGCTTTCGGGCCGCTGGATAATTTGGGAATCCCGGTGCTCGCGATCCGGGGGAATACCGACCTGTCATGGCACGATCGATGTTTTTCACGTTATGCCAACATCACCTCCCTTCACCTGCACCGGATGCAAATGCAAGGGGTTTCTTTCGCCGGCATTTCCGGAACGGTGCCCGTTCCATTCAGAAGCCGGATCCGTTTTTTTGAAAAAGCGCTTCTCCGGGCTGCCGCAAATCAGATTTGCAGTCAAACCGTGCTGGTGGTCCACCCGCCGCCCTACGGAACCCTGGACCGGGTTCTGGGTCGCTTGAGTGCGGGATCCCGGGGAGTTGCCGCCCTGGTATCGGCGTGCAATCCGAAGGTGTTGCTGTGCGGCCATATTCACGAGGATGCCGGGGCGCTCCGGCTGGGCGATACTCTGGTGGTCAACTGCAGCATCGGAAGCGCCGGCTCCGGGGTGGTTCTTGATTTTGATGGTCTCAATGAAGCAGGCTTTCCCGCCGTTAAGATGATTTGATCGTCAACGCCTCACGAAGGCCCCATATTTCTTGCCGGAACTCAAGGTTAAAGAAAAGCCGTTTTTGAATCTGCTTTCAAGAAATTCAATAAAAAATTTGACAATGGGTTGTTTTGGGACAAGCTAAAAGATATGGGCTTCCTAAAAGCCCGGCTACCCGGCTCACCCGCTGCCCGGGAACACACCTGTCGATATTGCGATGCTGCACGTATAGAGGTTTGAATTCATATCTTTTTTGCTGATCCGTTTCTCCTGAGGGCATTCCACGATATAGCTGCAGCGTTGCTATTGCCTCCGCCAGGGGATCCGCAAGCTAATACACTGCAGTCGGTTGCCCAGATCCGGATCAATCGCTCTGCCCTCGAAAGCCTTTCCCGGCTGCGATCCCTCACAAAACCCGATTCCACTGAACCTGCGGGTCCAAATCCTCACGCCGCCATAGATCCAGGCGATGTCATTGAAGATCCCGGGTTGCTTTCCGATCTCGAAAGCGCCTGCGGCCGGGATAGTCACTTGATTTTCCAGGACGAAGCTGCCGGGCATGTCTTTTATTGCCTGCCGCGTGAAATTTTTTTGCTTCATGATGAAACCGGATACAGGCTCAATGTCCAGTACAATCATATGGCTGAGCCGGGTCAGCCCTCGGTAATGCTGACGGCTGAGATGGCTGCGCCCCACCGGGACGGAGATGTTGGACTTTTCCGCGCGATCCTGCGGGAGGCATTCGGGCTTTCCCCGTCAAACCCCCTTGCGCTTCTTTCTATGAAAGGCATCGGCGCTGCCGTAAGTTTCGATGCATCTGTTACCGGGCCTTCGCTTTCCCCCGAGCGCATTCATGTGTATCCGCCGGCAAGTCTGCGGCATTCTTTCCGGCTTATGCTGGCCCCGACGCAGGACGAGTTGGAGGAATTTCTTGCACAGACTTCCAGGGAAGGCATTCCATCAGCGACCCGTCCGATATCGACGCCTGGAACCGGGGGGATGATCCCATGGTGACCATCTCCCCGCCGCTGGACCGAATGGATCTGGCAGTGGATGCGGATCGTTTTTTATTCGAGGATGCGGGAATCCGCACTGCGATGCGCTAGGTCCGCTACCGGATTTTCGGTCAGGATAAAACCGATCGACTGGCTGTTATGCGGGCCACGGATGCCGGCTCATTCAACACGACCGTGCTTTATCATGACCCGGAATCCGGGGTGGAATACCGGGTTACCTGGTACGACCAGAGTGGTCAGCCTGCAAGGGATGCATGGCAGGCGCTGGAGAGTTCTTATCTTGTTTTGGTTCCGCCGGGGTTATAATTCGGCATTACTCGACGCACTCGTAAAAGTCGCGATCCGACGACTTTGTAAAACCGGAACTGAGCAATTTCAGAGAATATAGAGTGGTCGGTGCACGTGAAATTCTTCGGCATTTCGTGCAGGCGCAGATATTTGATTTTTACGAAGTCGCCGGTGTCTGCCTGTTGACAGTTTGTTAAATCACAAGGAGAGGAAAGGATGTGTTAAAAAAATCCTTGTATGTTCTGTTTATGCTGGCAATGGCCATGCTGACGGCACAGAGCGTAATGGCCGGGCCTGAATGGCTCGGCACAATGTCCGACCGAAAAGCGTATGAAAAGGCCTTTAAGCCGGCGCGGATATCACCTGTCCGTAAGATTCCCGCCCAGGAGACCGTCAAAGCGGTGGGCGGGATTATGTAAGGCCGCCACGTTGACGTCAAACTGGCGGATGGCAACACGGTACGCTCTTTTCCCGCGGCCACCGACGACCCGGAAACAGTTTCCAAAAATTATCATTATTTGCCCGCCAACCTGCGCGTAAGCGTCGACACGGAGGAAAGACCCCGGTTTTCCCTGATTCGTTTCGTTACGGACAAAACAATCGAAGAAGGCGGCGCAGATGGTGCCATCCTTCATTTCCTGGTGGAGTACGGCCTTACCGATCAACAGAAGGAGGAAGCGCAGGCAAACCTGCGCCGGCAGGTTAAGGACGCCGAGCTGAAAGGGGCGGTTCCGTTGGAAGCAGGGGCGGAAGGAAGCAGTTTTCATGTGCTGGCTGCAAGCCGGGAAGTCAATCGGCACAAGGGGTTTCGTTTTATCAGGTTCGAACCGACGACTCCGGAGCGATACACCGTCAACGTCGAGCGGCTGCGAGGTGCTCTGGCCGGTGGAACGATCGATGTGGACCGGCGCAGCGTGGATGTCAATCCGCATCGTCGCGAAGCTGCGGTCGTTCGTGTCACCGCCAATGACCGCAGGGTCGCCATGCCGTGGATATCCTGGTTGTCAAAGCGGATGCTGTAAGCGCGTCGGGGTCGTCTCTTTGCAGGGTATCGTTTGGTTTCATCCATAAATCTGAAAAAAGGCCCCGAAAGCGTTGTACCGGCTATGTCTTTTTCCTTGCCGGGGGCGCCATGAACTCAGGGCCGACCGGGTCGGTGATCGTTTCTTTCAGTATCGAATCGATTGTTGCCATATCCGAATCCGTAAGCTTCCATCCGGAAACCGACGCAACCGGATCGAGTGCTTCCGGCCGTCTTGCGCCCCACAGGGCCACGCTCGCGCCCTTTTTGAGCACGAACCGGACGGCAAGGGCCAGGACGTCTTTGCCGTGCCGCTCTTTTGCAAAATCGTTCAGCCGGGAGACGGCATCAAGGTACTGATCGAACCGGGGCGATTTGAACTTGGGGTCCATCTTTCGCAGTTCGTCTCCCTCGAACTGCTGCTTCCGGGTCATTTTCCCGGAGAGCAGTCCGCGGCAAAGGGCGCCGTAGGTAAGGGTGGCGATGTTGTTTTCGATGCAGTACGGGAGAATGTCTTCCTCGATTCCGCGCTCAAAGAGGTTGTAGGGCGGCTGGCAGACAGCAATGTCTGGGCCGGCGGAAAAGGCGCCCATCTGCTCGGCGCTGTAGTTGCTCACCCTGATGGCCCGGATTTTTCCCCTCTGTTTCAGGCTTTCCATGGTCCGGTAACCGCTTCGAAAGGAACGACATGAATTCGCTGCCGCATGTTCCGGGACTGCTGAGGCGCCCGAAGCGCATCAAAATCCTGCATAAATTTGACAGGCTTCCAAGTCGTTTGATTATCGAACATGTTAATTTACCAAAAAGAGCGGAGCGGTTGTTCCGATGAAGAAGTTGCTTTGAGAGGATTTTTTTAGTTGCCGTGTAAGCGTTCCTGGATGGCTCGCTGCCATCGTGGCTGGTATGTACGGTTCGTTTATTACTCGGACATGTCTAAACACAAAGACATGTCTATTTTAAAGGACGTATCTTAGATCCTTAAAATGCGCGCTTTATTTAAACGATGTTTATCATGATAGACACAAGTTCTTTTAATGAACCCGAACTCGACGTTTCAGTTTTTTTTATAGTGCAAAAGAACAGGCGGTTACAGGTTTTTAAAACAATGGCATGGTATATGCAATATTTTTAATCAAAGCTTTATGATTGTTGATGCATTTATTAGCCTGACATGCATGTCGTAAAATCAAGATGCCTTCTTGATACCTTTCCAAGGTGAATCGGATACAAATCAAAACAAAGCAAAAATTACGGAGAGCTGAGTTATGGGCCAGGACCGGAAGGATTCTGAAAAAAAATTCATGCATCCCATGCTGACTTCATTGCCGCCATTTAGCGCACAGAAAGGAAAGATCGTTTCCTGTGAGGAAGCAATAAACATTATCCGGGATAATGATACCATCGCCACCGGTGGTTTTGTAGGGACCGGGTTCCCGGAGCACATTGCCGTTGCACTTGAAAAACATTATCGGGAAACCGGCTCTCCCAAGAATCTTACACTGGTTTATGCCGCCGGTCAGGGGGACGGCAAGGACAAAGGATTGAACCACCTGGGGCACGAAGGACTGATCCGGCGTGTTATCGGAGGGCATTGGGGACTGGTGCCCAAGATACAGAAAATGGCCGTAGAGGATAAGGTCGAGGCCTATAACCTGCCGCAGGGGGTTATTTCCCACCTCTACCGGGACATTGCTGCCGGCAAACCCCGAACCATAACCACCGTTGGTATAGGGACTTTTGTGGATCCCCGCAAGGGGGGCGGCAAGCTCAATGAAAAGACTACCGAGGATCTGGTGGAGTTGATCGTTTTTGACGGCAAAGAATACCTTGCCTACCGGACATTTCCAATCAATGTAGCAATACTGCGGGGAACAACTGCGGATACCCTGGGCAATATCACCATGGAAAAAGAAGCCTTGAACCTGGAATCTCTTGCCATGGCCACTGCTGCCAGGAACAGCAATGGATTTGTTATCGTCCAGGTGGAAAGGATCGCTGAAAAGGGCACACTCAACGCACGCCAGGTTAAAATCCCGGGGATCATGGTGGACTGCGTGGTGGTTTCTGACCCGGAGAATCACTGGCAAACCTTCGGTGAACGCTACAACCCCTCTTTCAGCTCGGAAATCAAAGTACCCCTGCATTCCATGCCAGTAATGAATCTCGATGCTCGCAAGATCATTGCCAGAAGAGCTGCCATGGAGCTAGAGGCCAACAGTGTGGTCAATCTTGGAATCGGCATGCCTGAAGGTGTTGCCAATATTGCTAACGAGGAGAACATCCTGGACTATTTGACCCTGACGGCAGAGCCGGGCGTTATTGGGGGGATTCCTGCCGGAGGGCTCAACTTTGGGGCGGCCACCAATATTGAATCGCTGATCGGTCAGCCCGAACAGTTTGATTTTTACGATGGCGGAGGCCTGGATCTTGCTTTTTTGGGGCTCGCCCAGGCGGACCGGCACGGCAACCTTAACGTAAGCAAGTTCGGACCCAGGCTGGCTGGTGCCGGGGGCTTTATCAATATCAGCCAGAAAGCCAAAAAGGTCATCTTTGTGGGTACTTTTACGGCGGGGGGCTTGGAAACTTCCATCGATAGTGGCCGCTTGCAGATCAAACGGGAGGGAAAAACAAAAAAATTCGTCAGCCAGGTGGAACATACCACTTTCAGCGGCGCATATGCTCTGCAAAGCAACCAGCCGGTGCTTTACATAACCGAACGCTGCGTGTTCAGGTTGACCGAAAGCGGCATGGAATTGATTGAAATCGCGCCGGGCGTGGATCTGCAAAAAGATATTCTGGATCTGATGGAATTCCGCCCGATTCTTCACGGGTCGCCGTTAGAGATGGATGCCCGGATATTCAGCGAGGAGCCCATGCAGCTTCAAAAGGATCTGCTTTATTTGTCCTTAGATAAACGGCTGAGTTATGACAGGCAGCGAAACCTGTTTTTTGTCAATTTTGAAGGGTATGCGATCAAAAGCCGGGAAGATATCCGTCAGGTTGAGGAAAAGGTGCGGGAGATCCTGGAGCCCCTGGGGCATAAGGTGTATACGGTCGTCAATTATGATAATTTTCATATCGATCCTGAGCTTATCCAGGAGTATACAGGTATGATCAATCGGCTTTCCACTGATCTTTATTCCGGGGTGACACGTTATACCACAAGCACATTTCTGCGCGCCAAGCTGGGAGATGCCCTGCTGCGGTTCAATATCACGCCGCACCTGTACAAAACGGCGGATGAAGCTTTGGAGGCCCTTGTTAATGAGGGGTTATAGCCCTTTTCCAGACCGGGGGCACGGTGCATGCATATTGGTATTTCCAATTATCCAGGCCAGCCATAATCTTGATATTCTTATTTATTGGTTATGTTATTTTTCCATGTTTATTTTTAATGTATTTCACTTAAATATTTATATTTTATACCTATGAAGTTTTTGCTTGACAACTAGATCTATATTTGGAATGTTCTGCATATTATATTACCAATTTTTTCCAAACAGCATTATTATTTTTGGCGGCGATTTATGACCAGTGGCATTAGGAATGAACACTATTTACATAAGTGATTTGGTTTTGTGGTGTGATCGACTTCTCATTGTCTTTGAAAAGCCTGTTAAGGTTAAACCTGTCCTTAACCAAAGGTGCCGACGCCGCGTCTGATTTCAAATTCGGCTTCAGCACCCCTCAGAAACCCTAACGTTTGGAGGTAGTAATGAAGCGTACCCTTTCTTTTTTCATCGTTTTTTGTTTTCTGCT